>WOZN01000325.1 GCA_011620245.1 Acidovorax sp. | reverse complement strand
TCCAGCAGCACGCGGCATTCCTCCTCCATGGTCAGCTCAAGCCCGCCGAACCGCTCGGGAATGGTCATGCCGAACAGGCCCAGCTCGCGCATCTCCTGCACGATGGACTCGGGGATTTCGTCGGTCTCGGCCACTTCGTTTTCGGCCGGCACCAGGCGCTCGCGCACAAAGCGGCGCACGCTGTCGAGCAGGGCTTCCAGGATTTCTGGGTCGCGGATCATGGTGGTGGTTCTTTCTTCGAGATTCGGGGATCAGAGGGTTTCGGCCGTGCCAAGCACTGCCGTGGACTGGCTCGACAGCGTGCCGCCGTTGCCATGCACCACGGCCGTACGATGGCGCTGGAGTTGGCGCGCGCCGGCCTCGCCGCGCAGCTGGCGCACGGCCTCGATGAGCGCAAAGATGCCGTACATGCCCGGGTGCACGCACGACAGGCCGCCACCATTGGTGTTCACGGCCAGGCGCCCGCCGGGCGCGATGCCGCCGTTCTGCACAAAGGCACCACCCTCGCCCTTGGCGCAAAAGCCCAAGTCTTCCAGGAACAGCAGGGTGTTGATGGTGAAGGCGTCGTACAGCTGCGCCATGTCCATGTCGGCCGCCGTCAGCCCCGCCATCGCAAAGGCCTGCGCGCCCGACTGCGCGGCCGCTGTCGTGGTCAGGTCGGGCATGCAGGAAATCTGGCGGTTCCAGATCGCCGTGGCATTGCCCAGCACATAAACCGGGGGCCGCGCCAGGTCGCGCGCACGCTCGGCGCGGGTGAGCACGATGGCGCCGCCACCGTCCGTCACCAGGCAGCAGTCGCGCGCGGTGAGCGGGCTGGCGATGGGCCGGGCCGCGAGCACGTCCTCGATGGTGAGCGGGTCGCGCATGAAGGCCTCCGGGTTCTGCTGCGCCCAGGCACGGGCGGCCACGGCCACCTCGGCCAGCTGCTCGCGCGTGGTGCCGAACTCATGCATGTGGCGCGCGGCGGCCAGCGCATAGGCGGCCACGGGCAGCACCGGATCGTAGGGGAACTCGTAGGGCTGCGGGTCCAAAAAGCGGCGCGCGGCCACGCTTTCCTTGCGGCCGAAGGTGGCCGAGCGCTGGGCGCTGCCGTAGCACACCAGCACCGCCTTACACTGGCCGGCCTCCAGCGCACGGATCGCGGGCAGCAGGTGGGCGATGAAGCTCGACCCGCCGATCATGGTGCCGTCCACGTAGGTCGGGTTGAGCCCGAGGTGTTCGATGACCGGCATGGTCCACATGCTGGCGTTGACGCTGCAGGTGGCCAGGCCATCGATGTCCTGCATGGTCAGGCCCGCGTCGGCCACGGCTGCCTGCGCAGCGCGCACCAGCAGCGTCATGTCGTCCATGCCGGGCGACTCGCCGCAGCCATAGGTGGCGGCGCCGGCGATGGCCACGCGCCCGCGCAGCGGGCGGTTCACGGCGGCGGCGTCCAGGTGGGATTGGGGAATGCGGTTCATGCGGCAACTCCTTGCGCAGCGGGCTGGAACAGCACCAGGCCGCGCCCGTCCTTTTGCGCCACATGGGCCTGCACGCGCTGGCCGATATGCACCGCCTCAGGCGCCACGCCCTCCACGCGGCTCATCATGCGCACACCTTCGTCCAGGTCGATCAGCGCCACGTTGTAGTTGCCCCCGGCGTCCGCCTTGCGCGCGATGGTGGTGGTGGAATACACGGTGCCCAGGCCGCTCGCGCGCACCCAGCGCAGCGGACTGGCGCCGCAGTGCGGGCACAGCTCACGCGGCGTGAACACATGGCTCTGGCACCGCGGACAATGCTGCAGGCAAAAGCGGCCGGCATCCAGCTCGGCCTGGTAATGGGTTTGTGCGCTCAGGTGCATGGGTTGGGCAAGAGGGACGCCTGGGGCGGTTGAAGGCTACGCCGCCGGTGTTGGCGGGGGCACAAGTTGTGAAGGTGAGCATGACCGCATCGCCCGGCCGTTTCAATTCGCCAATTTGAAAGGGTGACTTCAGTAGGCGGCAGCACCTGAGGGATAGTGAACCGTGGGTTAAGCAATCCACGAAACAGGGGCAATGTCAAGGGAGAAAACCCGGCTTTGGCAAGGTCAAACCCTTGGTTTCACAAACGTGCATAGCCCTGTTTCAACAAGATTTCTATCATTTCTCCCGAGTGTCCTTTTCGCTGCCATTGACGGACGAACGTCGCCACCTTGAAACGCAGGGACAACTCCTTCGCTCCCGGCGAGCCGCAGGCCATGTGCAAACAAATCAGCGATGGCAGTGCGTCCGGCGACCCACTGCACAGCGGTCTTTTTTGCGGTTTTAAAACAAGGAGACATGCTATGAAAAATGACTTAGGGAGGCGTGCCGCAGAGGCATTGCGGGCCGTTGGCTTCGCCGCGACAGGTGTGCTAGCGGCGGCCGGCACGGCCGGGGCGCAGCAGATCTCTGGCGACGTGGTGCGCATCGGCGTCCTCACCGACATGTCGGGCCCGTACGCCGATACGGCGGGCAAGGGCTCGGTCGAGGCCGTGAAGATGGCCATCAAGGACTTCGGCGACACGGTGCTGGGCAAGAAGGTGGAGGTGGTCTGGGCCGACCACCAGAACAAGGCCGACGTGGGTGCCACCCATGCGCGCACCTGGTTCGACCGCGAGGGCGTGGATGTGATCGTGGACATCAACAACAGCGCCGTGGCGGTGGCCGTGAACAACCTGGCGCGAGAGCGCGGCAAATTGATCATCAACACGGGTGGCGCCTCGGACATTCTCACCAATGAGTACTGCGCGCCCACGGCCATCCACTATACCTACGACAGCTATGCGCTGACCAATGGCGCAGTGCGCGGCATGCTGTCCCAGGGCAAGAAGGACTGGTTCATACTCGGCGTGGACTATGCTCTTGGCAAGGCCATGGCAGCCAATGTGACCGAATTCCTCAGGGAGGGCGGTGGCAAGCTGGTGGGCATGACCTTCCATCCACTTAATGCCAGTGATTTCTCGTCCTTTCTGCTGCAGGCCCAGGCATCGAAGGCGTCGGTGATCAACCTGGCCAATGGGACCAGCGACACGGTCAACACCATCAAGGCCGCATACGAGTTCGGCATCACGCCCAAGCAGACGCTGGTACCCAACCTGCTGTTCATCAACGACGTGCATGCGCTGGGCCTGCGCTATGGCCAGGGCATGGTGCTGACCACAGGCTTTTACTGGGACCGCACCGAGGCCACGCGCGCATGGTCGCGGCGCTTCTTCGAGAAGATGAAGAAGATGCCTTCCATGATCCACGCGGGCGGATACTCGGCCGTCACCAACTACCTCAAGGCCGTGCAGGCCACCAAGAGCGACGACGGCGCCACCGTGGCGCGCCAGCTCAAGAAGGTCCCCATAGAGGATTTTTTCGCGCAAAACGGCAAGGTGCGGGAGGACGGCCGCATGGTGCACGACATGTACCTGGTCCAAATCAAGAAGCCCGAGGAATCCAGGTATTCCTGGGACTACTACAAGGTACTCAGAACCATCCCGGGGGATGAGGCCTTCCGCCCCCTGTCCAAGAGCACCTGCAAGCTGGTGAAAGCATCATGAAGACACGCGCCGCTGTACTCACCAGCACAGGCGCATCCGCGCCCTATGCCGAAAGCCGTCCGATGGAGATCTGGGAGGTGGACCTGGCGCCACCCGGCCCCGGCGAGGTGCTGGTGGTCGCCGAGGAGCGCACAATCAAGGGCAGCTACATGGGCAGCTGCATACCGCGCCGCGACATCGGCCGCTACCTGTCGCTGCACGCGGCAGGCAAGCTGCCCGTGGACCGACTGGTGACCGGCCATCTGACGCTGGACCAGATCAACGAAGGTTTTGACCGCCTCGCCCGGGGCAAAGCCATCCGCCAAATTATCCGCATGGAGGCATGATGCAACACGAATCCACCGACACCCTGGCCTATCCTCAACCGCAGCTGTTCATCAACGGACAGTGGCTGGACATCGAAGGCCGCACCACCGAAGACATCATCAACCCGGCGACCGGCCAGGTGCTGGCGCAGCTGCCGCACGCGAGCCGCACCGACCTGGACGCTGCCCTGATGGCAGCCCAGGCCGCATTCGCCGGCTGGCGCGCCGCCGCGCCGCTGGAGCGGTCGCGCATCCTGCGTGCGGCCAGCAGCCTGGTGCGCGAACGCGCCGACGATATCGCCCGCACCATGACCCTGGAGCAGGGCAAGCCACTGCGCGAAGCGCGGCTGGAAGTGCTGGCTGCGGCCGACACGTTCGACTGGTACGCCGAGGAAGGGCGGCGCAACTACGGCCGCGTCGTGCCGGGGCGTACGCTCACGCAGCGCATCACCGTGCTGCACGAGCCCGTGGGTGTGTGCGCGGCCTTCACGCCCTGGAACTTCCCCGCCCTCACCCCCGCGCGCAAGATCGCCGGGGCCCTGGCCGCAGGCTGCACGCTGATCCTCAAGCTGGCCGAGGAAACACCGGGCACCGGTCTGGCCTTGGTACGGGCACTGAATGATGCAGGCCTGCCGCCAGGGGTGCTCAATGCCGTATTCGGCGTTCCGGGCGAGGTGTCTTCCTACCTGCTCGACAGCCCGGTAGTGGCCAAATTCTCGTTCACCGGCTCCACGGCCGTGGGCAAGCTGCTGGCCCAGCAGGCTGCCAAGGGCCTCAAGCGCGCGACCTTGGAGCTGGGCGGCCATGCCCCGGTCATCGTTTGCGCCGATGCCGACCTGGACCAGGCGGTCGAGTTGCTGGTCCCGGGCAAGTTTCGCAACGCTGGCCAGATCTGCATTGCCCCCACGCGTTTTTATGTACACAGCGCGGTCTACGATGCCTTTGTGCAAGCCTTTGTGGCGCGCACGCGCCAGCTGGTGCCGGGTAACGGCCTGGATGCCGGCAGCCACTTGGGCCCGCTGGCCAACCCGCGACGCCAGGATGCCATGCGCAAACTGATCGCCGATGCCGTGCAACGCGGCGCACAGGTGGCCTGCGGTGGCGAGGCCATCGAAGGCCCGGGCTTCTTCTGGCAACCGACGGTGCTAACCGATGTGCCCGAGGACGCGCGGCTGATGAATGAGGAGCCCTTCGGTCCGCTGGCGCTCATCAACCGCGTGGACAGCGTGGACGAAGCCATCACCCGTGCCAACCGCCTGCCCTACGGCCTGGCCAGCTATGCCTTCACCCAGCACAGCGGCACGCGAATGCAGCTGATGCGGGGCCTGCAAACCGGCATGCTCGGCATCAATAGCCTGAGCGTGTCCATGCCCGAAGCGCCGTTCGGCGGCGTCAAGGAAAGCGGCTGGGGGTCGGAGTGCGGCATCGAAGGCCTGCAGGCGTATTGCAACATCAAGCTCATCAGTGAGGATTGAGCAGCTTTGGTGAAGGTCAAGCGCGAGGAAGATTGGAGTCGCACAAGATGCCGTGGCATGGTCACATGCTCATGCTTGAACTACCAAGACAGCATTTTTTCGCGCTTGAACAGTCCTGGGCGTCGTTTCGCAAAAGGTTGTTCATCCGAGGCGAAGCAAGATGGAGGTTCTCAAGCCAAACCATCGACTTCAGCAATCCCCGGACGAACACCCATAAGAATGCCGCATTGAACGCCCCAGGAGCGATCCCATTGATCTTATTTTCCTCAGTTGAACCATCGCCATCGGCTGCAAACATGGACTTGGCGCGGGTTTGGACAAGCTTCGGGGAGACACCCATTGGGCGAGTGCAAATCGGCGGTCAGCTGCTGTTGGGCGCACTGCGCGGCGACGGTGTGGCCCGGGCATCCTGGGCATGGACAAGAGTGGGTACGTGCGACTGGCTCAGCCGAAGACCCGGCTGCAGGCCGTCACGAGTCGACCCAAATGGCCCAGCGCGGTGGGCCGCATGACCCGTCATGCCGGCCAGAACAAGATATGGCTGACCATCACCCACGAAGCGGCGGCATGGATCAAACGGCTCGTCGCCAATGGCCTGCCGGTTTGCGCCATATCCAGCAGACCGCGCCGCAGTGGAGCAAAGCCCGGCGCTGGTGCGCCCTGGTGCGCTACATCGCCCAGCGAATACCGGCCTCTCAGCCCAAACCGAACCCATTGCCGCCAGCATTGCAAAGCGGATGACTGAGGAAAACAGGTTGAGAAAATCAGAGTTTGCCGTTAATGTGGGCTTGGGTTATTGGAGATGCTGTTTGTGAGTCAACTTGTTGCTCCTGATGAGATTCCCCGCTGGATACCCGGCCAGTTGACTCTTGACAGCGTGCCGGTCGGTTGGGATCAGGTGACGCTCAAGGGCTATCAATACATGTCCCTTGACGTTGAAATTCCTTCCATGCGCGACTACATGCTCGTCCATTACAAGGGCGATGAGGCGGTCATGAGCCGGCGCGCGGGTGGCCCATGGAGCAGCGAGCGGGTCGGTCGGGGCGTGTGTTCTCTGCTGACCCGCTGCGAGTCGTCGCAGTGGAAATGGGACCGCCCGATCGACGTCACCCACCTCTACCTGGCTCAATCCGAGCTGTGCCGTGTCGCTGAAGAGGTTTTCGAGCGAAGCGTGAGTGATGTAGGCATGGAAGACTGCGTCCGTGCCGAGGACGGTGTCCTTCCCGGCATCATGTCCGCTTTCGAGTCCGAGATGAAAAGCGGGGGGCTCGGCGGAGGTCTCTACCGGTCGGCCCTTTTGAACCAGCTTTGCGTTCATCTGCTTCGCCGCTATGCCAAGGTCGGCGTGCGCGAGGTGCCATTGGCCGGCCGCATGGCCGAGTGGCAACGGCGGCGCCTTGTCCAGTATGTCGAAGACAACCTGGATCGCAACCTCAAGCTCGACGAGATGGCCCGCGAGGCGGGTGTCAGTGTCTCCGGGCTGATTCGCAAGTTCCACGCAGAGTTTGGCTGCGCACCCCACGCCTACGTTTTGCGCCAGCGCCTGGAGCGTGCCCGGCGCCTGCTCAGCCGCCCTGCGGCAATGCCGCTCAAGTGCATTGCCATGGACTGCGGTTTCTCCGACCAGAGTCACCTGGTGCGCCACTTCAAGCGGGCGTTCAAGCAAACGCCCGTTGAGTACCGCAGCACGATGAACGCGGCGGCACCACTCGAGACCGACCACAACATCGACTGCCCGACCTGATGGGCGAGCCGGGCAGCCGAGGCCACGATGGCGGCCGGCGATGTTGGCCTGCACTTTTTCAAGACGGGCCTTGTCTGTGTTTCGTGTAGTTCTTGACCCACGGATTCACGCGGCCCTTTTACGCTGCGCCTCGTACCAGCGTTGTTCGTATTGCATCGGGCTGAGATGGCCCAGCGTCGAATGCAGTTGACCGCTTGGTGTCCCTTGCCAGGCCGCATGAAATCAAGGGCTCCGACGATGGCGTTCACTTCATGGGTGAGAGCGCCATGCCCCTGCCAGCACCGCGCTCGGGGCGCCGTGCTGCCGCACACGCCACCCAGGCCGACCTTGACATGGCACTGGCGGGCGGCCCAGCGCGCAGCATTTGTCCGTCAATGTAGAGGCTGGGTTAGGGGTCTATGGGGGCTATGGGATCTGGGTCTTTCAGAAACTCATGGGATCATGACTGCGCGCCCGATCACCTTGCCGTGTTGCAGGTCGTCGATGGCCTGGTTCACCTGGGCCATGGGGCGGCGCGACACCGGAATGGACTTCATCCCGGTGCGCTTGACCAGAGCCACCAGCTCTTGCAGTTCGGCCAGGGTGCCGACGTAGCTGCCCTCGATGCACAGGGGGCGCAGCGGGATGGTCGCCAGGGAGATGGTCAGGTCGCCGCCCATTAGCCCGCAGATGACGATATGCCCGCCGCGCCGGGCAGCCTGCATCGCCAGAGATACGGTTGGGGTCGAGCCCACAAGATCCAGAATCTGGCCGGCACCGCCCTGGGTGGCCGCGATGATCTGGTTTGCCGCATCGGCGGCCTTGCTGTCGATTACCGCCAGCGCGCCGGCAGCCAGTGCGGCTTCGCGCTTTGCAGGGTCGATGTCAACCACGATGGCGCCTTGCCCCCCCAGGGCCTTCAGCACTTCGATGGCCATCAGGCCCAGGCCTCCGGCACCGATGATGACGACGGGCTCATGGTGGATGCCATCGCCCAGCTTCTTGATTGCGCTGTA
The DNA here is from genome assembly GCA_011620245.1 of Acidovorax sp. Lineage (GTDB taxonomy): Bacteria > Pseudomonadota > Gammaproteobacteria > Burkholderiales > Burkholderiaceae_C > Acidovorax. The sequence continues at coordinate 94 of WOZN01000325.1, read as the reverse complement.
GGTCGTCACGCCCGCGCAGGCCAGGGGCGCTGCCTCGGCCTCGTCCAGGCCGGTGATGTCGATCAGGTAGCGCGGGTGGGGAACGATCACGTAT
>WOZN01000224.1 GCA_011620245.1 Acidovorax sp. | reverse complement strand
TGAATTTGATAGCTGCTAACGCTTGCTAGATAAGCGCTAGAGGCCAATTTGACCATAAAGTTATGTGCCTGCGCACGATGGAACAGCTGCGTATTGTGCGCGTCGGCTTGGTCTGGTAGCGCCGCCTGGAGCGGCAAGCTTGCCAGGATGCCTGCGCTGAAGAACCAGGGAGATACTGCGTGGCGTTACCAAATTTCACACCGGCCTTCATGCTTTTGCATTGAACCGAGATTGTCCATGAGGTGGCCCTTCGGGCCTACGCGGGTGCTGATGAACAGTCTCTGTTGAAGTTGTAGCAAATTGTGTGGCTGGCTAGGGCATAGTCGCCCTATGGCTATGGATTGGTTCCACTTGATGGAGATGCATGGAAGATGATGGATTTTTCACCACCGCACAGCCTCACGGCTCTGTACAAAATCGCGACTCCCATGTTTCTGGGGGGCGAGGGCCAGCTGACCGATAGCCAGCAGTTTCGCAATGCCTCGTTCAAGGGTGCGCTGCGCTTTTGGTGGCGGGCGCTGAACTGGGGTCGGGTACTCAAGGAGGCGAGCGGAGACACCGCGGGGGCGCTCCAAGCCCTGCACGACCAGGAGGGGGCGCTGTTTGGCCTGGCCAGCGATGGCAGGAATTCGTGCCAGAGCGTGCTGTCGATCCACAGCACCCTGCAGAATGTGAAGCTGCAGCAGCCACGCGAAGCGCTGAAGGAGTTGGGCTATCTGCTGGGCCAGGGCTTATACCGCTTCAACACCGGCCTCACACGCTCCTATCTGGAGGGCGGCACTGTGGAACTTCTTCTACAGTTCAAACCCGGTACCCGACCCGCGCAGGTGCAGGCGGTGCGGCAGGCGGCCACGGCGCTGGGCCTGCTGGGCGGGCTGGGTAGCAGGGCGCGCAGGGGGCTGGGTTCGCTGTCGCTGCAATCCATCACCGGCGCAGACGGTGGCGCGCAGGCCTTCACCAGCGTGCAGCAAATCCAGCATTTCATTGCAACGCTGGATTTTTCCGCGCCGGGCAACCCGCCTTTTTCAGCGCTGAGCCAAACCAGCCGCATCGATGTCTCGGTGCAGGGCGACTCTGCCGTGGGCACACTGGCCGCCATCAATGCCGAGATGCAGCTTTACCGCAGCTATGGCCAAAACGGCAAGGTCAACGGCCAGCCGGCACGGCGCAACTTTGTTGCCGACCACGACAACATGCTGGCGGCAACGCAAGGCGAGCCCCTGGCACAACTGCCCGAGCGCGCAGTGTTCGGGCTGCCGCACAACGACTTTTTTTCTTCCACCAAAGCCAAAGCAGACATCAGCCCGGCAGGTGAAGGACGGCGCGCATCGCCTCTGCTGGTTCACATCCATGCGTTGGAGGAAGGCAAGTTTGTTGCCATCCAAACTTTGCTGCCAGGTGTGTTTCTGCCGCCGGGCATGGCGGTGGATGTGACGACCAGACGCAATCAATCCCTGACAAACACCAGCGTCGATTACGCCGTGATTGGCCGTTACCTGGACGGTTTTGGCAAACGCAGCAGCTTGAGGGCACCACAACGTGGCTAATTCCAAAGACCAGATTTTCCAGTTCACCCTCGGCCCGGTGCAGGGCTTTGTGGCCCAGGCGCGGCGCACGCGGGATTTCTGGGCAGGGTCGTTCATCCTGTCCTGGCTGTCCAGCGTGGCGATTGCGGCGATTCAAAAGCAGGACGGTGAAGTCCGGTTTCCCGTGCCGGACGCTGCCTACATGCGCAGCCTGTATGGCACAGCCAGCGCGCAAGACCCCTGGCCGCAGCAGGGCAGCATCCCCAACCGCTTCATGGCCACCACGGCCAGAGTGCCTTCTGACTTTCACCCAGAGTGGGTTGCGCTGGCCGTGCAGGCCGCCTGGGCAGCGCTGGCGCAAGCCGTCTGGGCGGGCGATATGCAGCATTTGGCGGGCACGATCACCGAGACCATCTGGCAACGCCAGGTGGGCAATTTCTGGGAAATCTCCTGGGTGCTGTCCGACGACAATCAGCCCAGCTTGCTCGACCGGCGCAAAAACTGGCGCAACCCTGTACTGCCGCAAGAGCCGGGCCACAAATGCATGGTCATGGATGGCTGGCAGGAGCTGTCGGGCCTGAGCGCCACCAGCATGGCTTCGGTCAACGGGTTCTGGAGCGCACTGGCCCGCAGCGGCAAGCCGGGCATCGCCTCGGACCTGGGCGAGGCGGGGCAAGAGCATTTGTGCGCTCTGGCCTACATCAAGCGCCGCTTTTCACGTTATTTCGACCAGGTGGATATAGGCCTGCCCGGCTGCGGTGGCCAGGTGCATGGCTGGCGCGTGCCCAGCGCCGTGCCGTCGGTGGCGTTTTTGGCGGCTGCACCCTGGCTGGCGCAGGCGATTGAGAAGGCCCCGCAGGCGTTTGAAAGCTTTTACGCAGCAGCCAAGGGGCTGGTGGATCACTCCGAAGCAGCCCATGTGGGCATGGGCGATGGCGCACAGGCAGGCTTCGAGATCGACATCGCCTGCGTGATGGATGCTGCCAAAAATGCCCAAAGCCAAGGCTTCATGCGCCGCTGGGCCGGGCTGGACGGGCAGGTCTACTTCGAGAGTGCGCTGGAAAACCACAACCGTATCTTTGGCCCTGACAAAGGCGCTGCCGCCCAGGCCACCCGCCAGGCACTGCGCAAGCTGGTGCAGGCCGCTGGCGCAGGCAAACCCTCGCCCTACTACGCCATCTTGCTCATGGACGGCGACCAGCTTGGCAAGCACATGGCCGATACCGCCAAGCAAACACCCATCAGCAGCGCACTCAACCAGTTCACCAACGGGGCAGGAGCCATCGTGCGCCAGCACAACGGCTTTTTGATCTACGCCGGGGGCGACGACGTGCTGGCATTGCTGCCGCTGCAAGATGCCTTGCCTGCAGCTGCTCGGTTGCAAAAAGCCTATGTCAAGGCCTTTGCTGACCAGCATTGGGCCGGCGATGCCGTGAAATCCACCCTTTCGGGCGCCATCGAGTTTGTGCATTTCCGCACCCCCCTGACCCGCGTGCTGCAGGATGCACACCGCCTGCTCGACGACGTGGCCAAGGACGCCACCGGTCGCAACGCCATTGCCGTGCGCGTGTGGAAGCCCACGGGACTGGCGCTGGAATGGGCTATGCCCTGGGAAAACGCACTGGATGCACAGGGCCGGGTCAAGGTGGCGCAACTGGCCGAGCAATTTGCCCAGCAGGGCAGCACACAAGACGAAGGCGCACGCTTTTCCAGCAAGTTCTTTTTTCGCATGCAAAACCTGCTGCAGCGCTTTTCCAGCGTGGATGAGGCCGTTTTGCAAAAGCTGCTGCTGACCGAGTACCTGCACAGCTTTGGCAACCAGGGCAAGGCCACGGGGCAAGATCGGTTCGTGCTGATGAACCACCTGGAAGGCTTGCTCGACCAATGCTGGCGCTACCAGCGACCAGCGACGGGCCAAAGCGCCCAACGCCATGCCAGCCAGCCCATCAATCCCGACGCAGCCCTGCTGGTGCGCTTTCTTGCGCAAAAAGGGCTGGAGCGCGACTGATACAGGACGAACCACTTCATGAACATACACATCTGTCACTTTGAGGCGCTGGACACCTGGTTCTTCCGCGAGGCACGCCCTCACGGCAGCGTGGGCAGCAGCGAACTGGGCAGCAGCTTCCCGCCGCCCGTGCGCACTCTGCTGGGTGCTTTGCGGACACTGATCGGCGACGCGTGGTTTGCCCGGCATGGTGGCGACTGGCGCATTTTTGCCGGCGACGGCGCGCACCCGCTGCGCGCATTCATCGGCTTTGGTGACGACCTGGGGCCGCTGCGCGCCAGCGGCCCGTTTTTGAGCCTGCATGGCGGGCGCATGTATCCGGCGCCTGCGAATCTGATGGTGAAAGAGCAGGCCGGCCAGGCGCATTACTTTTTACTGGACCTGGGCAGCCCCGTGCATTGCGATCTGGGCCGGGTGCATCTGCCCAGCTTTCCTGGCAAGGTGCCTGGTCTGCACGAGCTGGCAGGCAGCAAGCCCACAGAAAACTGCTGGCTCACTGAAGCCGGCCTGCGTGCCGTGCTGCAAGGCCAGGCCCCGGCCAGCGGGGAGGTGGTCGGCAAAGAAGACCTATACACCGAAGAGCCTCGCCTGGGCATTGGCCGCGACAACGCACGCCAATCGGTGCAGGAAGGGCTGCTGTACCAAACCCGTCACCTGCGCTTGCGCCCCGGCGTGGCGGTGGAACTGCACCTGCACGGCCTGAAAGATGCCAGCTTGCTGCCGGAACAAACGGCATTGCGCTTGGGCGGTGAAGGCCGCATGGCGGGGTTAAGCATCAAAAAAGAGAGCGCTACGCGCATTGCTGGCGTGCAAATTTCGGCAAAAGATGCATATTTTTCGCTCTACGCCCTCACGCCAACGCCCTGCGCGCCGGGGCTGCCTGCAGGCATTCCTGCCGGCTTCGTTCCAGCCCGGCACAACGGCGCCGACGTGTGGGAAGGGCAGCTCGGCGAACAGCAACTGCGCATTCTGGGCGTGGCCTGTGCCCGCCCCATCCGCGAAGGCGGCTGGGACATGGCCAGCCACCAGCCCCGTGCGGTGCAAAGTCTGCTGGCCTCAGGCAGCGTGCTGTACGTGCAAAACCTTTCTTCCCATGCTTTCGACGCCCAGGCCCTGGGCGCATGGGCCGACGCCACGGGCCGCGGCCTGTACGCCGCAGGCCTGCTGCCCACCCACACCACGTTCCAAGGATGAAGACCATGAGCCACCCACAAGCCGCCAGCGCCCTCCTGCTCCTGACCACCGAAACCCCGCTGCATGCAGGTGCAGGGCAGTCCGTGGCCGGTATCGACCTGCCCATCCAGCGCGAAGTACACAGCGACTGGCCCTGCGTGTACGGCTCTGCAGTCAAGGGAGCGCTGCGCGCCCACGCTTTCCACAAAGGGTTGCAAAGCCAGGATGCCATTGACCTGTTCGGCCCCGACCACGGCGCCGCCGCGGGCGAGCGCGACAGCAGCCACGCGGGCGCACTGCTGGTAGGCGACGCCACGCTGCTGGCCCTGCCCGTGCGTTCGCTGCAAAGCCATTTCAAGTGGGTGACCTGCCCTGCAGCCCTCGATCGCTTCCGGCGCAGCGCCGAGCGACTGGGCCTGGCCTTGCAGCTGCCGTGCATCGCCCAGCCGGGCGACAAGCTGCAGGCCTGGGGCCACGAGGACGGCACGCTGTTCCTGGAGGAATTTCGACTGAACCAGGCAACGGCCGCCGAGGTAGCTCCGCTCGCCCAGGCCTTGGCAATCCTGAGCGGCGGTGCGCTGCAGGCCAGCACCGTGCACGAGCGCCTGGTGGTGGTGCACGACGACATCTTCAGCTTTCTGGTGCGTAACGCCACCTCGGTGAACGCGCACATTGCGATCGATGCGCAGACCAAAACCGTCAAGGACGGTGCCCTGTGGTACGAGGAAAGCCTGCCGCCTGAAACCTTGCTGTACGTGCCGCTCACGGCCACCGCCTCGCGCCGCAAGGGCAGCGAACTGAAGGCCGCGCAGGTGCTGGAAAAGTTTGAAAGCCTCCTGGGCGAAGGCGGCAACTGGTTGCAGTTGGGCGGCAACGAAACCACCGGTATGGGCTGGTGCCGCGTGGGCGTTAACAAGGCAAAGGCTTAAAGAGGCACCACATGGCCCAGTACAAAAAAGCAAAACCTCAAGCACAGGCTCAAACGCCGGTGTACGGCAACACCCCCGGCACAGCCGCGATTGGCCGGCCTGTCCTTGCCGCACAGCCTGTTGCGCTCTTGCGCAGCATGGATCAGGAGCGAGCCGAGTTCGCGCTGACCAAAATCCAGAACACCGCCATCGGCCCCGAGGCCGTGCAGGTGGAGGTGCGCCGCTACCTCAACGGCCTGCCCGCGCTGATCCGCATGAACGGCCTGGGCCAGGCGCTGGCGTTCTACCGCATGAAGGGCAATGGCAGTAGCCACGAACTGATCTACCGCATGGTTGGCGATTGGCTATGCAGCGCCAACAGCAAGGGCCGCGTGTTCACGCAAGATGCCGACGTTCTCACGGCCATCACCCGCAGTGACATTCACCACTACATGGCGGCGCAGAATGAGGCGCTGGCATTGCTGGAGTGGCTGAAGAAATTCGCCCTGGCCCTGCTGAGAAATGAAGATTGAGGAGAGAACCCATGCCCCTTCCCCTGTACCAGGGCCTGCACGCCCCCAGCCGGCCCCAGCCCGCCACCATGCACATGGGGCTGTGGTTCGAGCGCTATTTCAACGGCTACGCCCCCGATTTCGGTGAGGTGGACAAAGACGCCCGTGGTGAATGGCTCAGGGCCCTGAAAACCCAGCACCTGGGCAACAAAGCGGCGCTGCAGGACAAGACCACAAAGCTCCAGCAACTGGCCGTAGCCCAGGGCGGTCAGGCCCGCGCCTACCACTGCGCGGGCAGCTTTGTGACGGGCCTGGGCAACCCCCACCCGCTGAAAAACGGATTCTTGTGGCACCCCACACTGGGCATGCCCTACCTGCCGGGCAGCGCTGTGAAAGGCCTGGTGCGGGCGTTGGTGGAAACCGCGTACCACGGTGATGACAAGGGTGCCGTCCTCAAGCGCTGGTTCGGCACCGAGCAAAAGGGCGATGTGGCAGAGGCCAGCGGCGGCTTCATCTTCTTTGATGCCTTGCCCACTGCTCCATGCGAGTTGTTGCCCGAGGTAATGACCCCGCACATGGGAAAATGGTACGAAAAAGGCGGTCAGACCCCGCAGGCTGCCGACACCCAACCAGGCGACTGGCATTCCCCCGTGCCTGTGGGCTATCTGGTGGCACGCAACCTGAAGTTGCAATTTGCCATCGCACCGCGTGCCGGTGCCATTGCGCCTGAGCAATTGCAGGCGGAGTTGGTCAATGTGTGGAATGCACTGGACAAGGCGCTGGAATGGCTGGGCGCCGGTGGCAAGACGGCGATTGGCTTCGGACGCATGGAGTCCGAGGAAGGCAAGCAGCGCAAGAAGGAAGAAAGCGCCGTGGCCTGGGAAGGCGCGCGCATCAAATTCAACCGGGGCAACGGCGCCCTGTCCGTGGAAAAAAGCGGTCAGACCGCCACGGCCATCGCCCCCGCAGGCGAAGCAATGCTGCAGACCCTGCCCACAGACCTGCAGCAAAAAATCAAAGGCAACCAGTTTGTCAAGGTCACAGCCCATGTGGCCGAAGGCGTGCTGGTGCGCGTCGAAAAGGCATGACGGCATCCCTGCCCATCGCCCGCCTGCGCCTGACCGTGCGCACCGAAGGCCCGCTGCAACTGCCGCCCTACGCGGGCAGCATGCTGCGTGGCGCCTTGGGCCATGCGTTGCTGGCGCTCAGCCCGCTGCCGCACACCGATGGCAAACCCTGCGCGCTGCACGCCAGCTGCCCCTACTGCCAGCTCTTTGCCGCACCGCCCCTGCCCGGGCACAGCCTGCAAAAGTTCAGCCACATGCCCCAGCCCTACGTGATCGAGCCGCCCACCAGCGGGGCACGGCAGCTGCAGGCCGGGCAGGCGTTCGACATGGGCCTGGTGCTCATCGGCAAGGCGCTGGGCCTGCTGCCCACCGTGCTGCAAGCCTGGCAGCGCGCGCTGCGCACCGGCCTGGGCCGGGAGCACACCCCCTGCACCCTGGCCAATGTTCATGATGAAAATGGCATCCAGCGCTTATCAGGCAAGCGCGAGCAGCTATCTAATTTGAATACTGCTTTGCCGCCTGCCCCCGCACTGGGCGGGCAGGCCACGCTGCATTTTCACACCCCCTTGCGCCTGCAGGTGCAGGGCAAGCCCGTGCGTGCAGGGCAACTCGCCGCACGCGATCTGCTCATTGCCCTGGCCCGGCGCAGCCAGCTGCTGTGCGATGTGCACCTGGGCGCTGCGGCCCCACAGCTCGACTTTGCCACCCTCAGCGCCCAGGCCGCAGCCATCACGCTGCAAAGCGAAGACCTGCGCTGGTTCGACTGGGGCCGCTACTCGCAGCGCCAGCAGCAAGAGATGCAGCTCGGCGGCCTGCTGGGCAGCGTGCAACTGCAGGGCGACCTGGCCCCGTTTGCCGAACTGCTGCACCGGGGCCAATGGCTGCACGTCGGCAAGAACGCCAGCTTCGGGCTGGGGGGCTACCGGCTGGAAGCGCTCCCAACCCGTCAACAGGCACGCGCAGGCTGGGCGCAG
>WOZN01000137.1 GCA_011620245.1 Acidovorax sp. | reverse complement strand
CATCCCGCCAGCGCTCGCCATAAACGGGACATTGGCAATTTCCGCATCCCTAAGTCATGGTCATATCCAGCTCCTCAGCAGAAAAACCGGGCACAGAACGCTGCGAGAAAGCTGCAAGATGAGACAGAACCCCTGCCCTGCCCTGCCCTTCTTCATGCAAGTTCAAATGCTATTGAATATATAGCTACTTGCGCAATACCCGAGCGCGCTACAGCCCTATTTGATTCAAAATTCCATCATGCTGCCAGGCGCGCCTGATGGCGGGCGATCTGCGCCCGCACCTGCACGGGCGCGGTGCCGCCCAGCGTGTTGCGCGCGTTCAGCGAGCCGCGCAGGCTCAAGGCTTCATACACGTCTTTTTCGATCTGCGGGTGAAAGCCCTGCAGCACGGCCAGGGGCAGCTCCGACAGGTCGCACGCATGCGTGGTGGCGGCCTTCACGGCATGGGCCACGGTTTCGTGCGCGTCGCGGAACGGCAGGCCTTTTTTGACGAGGTAGTCGGCCAGGTCGGTGGCGGTGGCGTAACCGCGCAGTGCCGCCTGCTCCATCGCGGCGGCGTTGACGGTGATGCCGCCCTCCTTGTGGCCCGTGGCGGGGTTCAGCTGGCCGCCGACCATCTCGGCAAAGATGCGCAGCGTGTCCTTGAGCGTGTCCACGGTGTCGAACAGCGGCTCCTTATCTTCCTGGTTGTCCTTGTTGTAGGCCAGGGGCTGGCCCTTCATCAGCGTGATCAGGCCCATGAGGTGGCCCACCACGCGGCCGGTCTTGCCACGCGCGAGTTCGGGCACGTCGGGGTTTTTCTTCTGCGGCATGATGGAACTGCCGGTGGTGAAGCGGTCGGCAATGCGGATGAAGCCGAAGTTCTGGCTCATCCAGATGATGAGTTCCTCACTCAGGCGGCTCACGTGCACCATGCACAGGGTGGCGGCGGCGGTGAACTCGATGGCGAAATCGCGGTCGCTCACGGCGTCCAGGCTGTTCTGGCACACCATGGGGAGCCCGTTCTCATCGACCATGCCGAGCGTGCGCGCCACGCGCTCGCGGTCCAGCGGGTAGGTGGTGCCCGCCAGCGCGGCGGCGCCCAGCGGCAGCACGTTGACGCGGCGGCGCACATCCTGCATGCGCTCGGCGTCGCGCGCAAACATTTCCACATAGGCCAGCATGTGGTGGCCAAAGCTCACGGGCTGGGCCACCTGCAGGTGGGTGAAGCCGGGCAGGATCACCTCGACGTTTTTCGCCGCCACATCGACCAGCGCCACCTGCAGTTGCTTGAGCAGGCCGGCGATCAGGTCGATCTCGCCGCGCAGCCACAGGCGCACGTCGGTGGCCACCTGGTCGTTGCGGCTGCGGCCGGTGTGCAGGCGCTTGCCGGCATCGCCCACGAGTTGCGTGAGGCGCGCCTCGATGTTCAGGTGCACGTCTTCCAGGTCGAGCTTCCACTCGAACGCGCCCGATTCGATCTCTTGCGCGATCTGCACCATGCCCTGCTTAATGGAGGCGTGGTCGTCCGCGCCGATGATGCCCTGCGCGGCCAGCATGTCGGCATGCGCCAGGCTGCCCGCGATGTCGGCCTGCCACAGGCGCTTGTCAAAAAACACGCTGGAGGTGTAGCGCTTGACCAGGTCGCTCATGGGCTCGGAAAACAGTGCGGACCATGCCTGCGCCTTGGTGTCGAGCTGGTTGTGGGAAGGGGTCGTGGCTTGGCTGGTGGGCATGGCAGGGCAATAATCGGGTGGAACTGACACCCGGAACAGCCGGATGCCTCAATGCAGAACAAGCAAATTTTATCGACCCAGCCCCTCGACCTGGAAACGGCGCCCGCCGGGCCACACCCACACCCACGCGCCAATGCGCAGCAGGTGCTGGTGTTCGATGCCTGCCATGTGGGCGTGGTGCTGCGTGCCGTGCTGTTTGTGGAAATCGTGCTGGGCGTGGGCGCCATGTATGGTGCCAGCACGCTGCTGGACTGGCTGGCCCGCGTGTCGCTGCTCACCGGCGGCGCCCTGCCCGCCACGCTGGTCTGGCTGATTGCCGCCTGCAGCCTCAAGACCTTGCTGCAGCGCCTGGACACGAACGGCCAGTTTGTGGCGGGCGTGCTGCTGGGCGCCCTGGCGGGTCTGTATGCCTGCGCCATGCTGGCCCTGGTGGGCATGGCCGAGCAACCGCCCTGGCTGGCCAGTGCGGCCAGCGGCGCGCTGCTGTCGGCGGCGCTGGTGGCGGCGCTGGTGATGCGCGCACGCGGGCGCACCCCGGCGGCCACCACGGCACGCCTGGCCGAGCTGCAGTCGCGCATCCGCCCGCATTTTCTGTTCAACACACTCAACAGCGCCATTGCCCTGGTGCGCGCAGAGCCGGCCAAGGCCGAATCGCTGCTGGAAGACCTGAGCGACCTGTTTCGCCATGCGCTGGTGGAGCAGGGCGAAGCCGTCACGCTGGCCGAAGAGATCACGCTGGCGCGCCGCTACCTCGCCATTGAAGAGGTGCGCTTTGGCAAGCGCCTGCAGGTGCAATGGAGCCTGGACCCGCGCACCGGCAACGCCCGCCTGCCCCCGCTGCTGCTGCAGCCGCTGGTGGAAAACGCCGTCAAGCATGGCGTGGAGACCAGCGCCCGCGGCGGCAAGCTGCGCGTGCTGACCGAGCTGCGCGGCAGCCGCGTGGTGGTGCGCATCACCAACACCCTGCCCGGCACCGACACCCGCACCGGCGGCCCGCCGCGCGGCCACGGCATTGCGCTGGACAACGTGCGTGCCCGCCTGGCGCTGCTGCACGATGTGCAGGGCACGTTCAGTGCGGGTGTGCAAGATGGCCTGTACCAGGTGCGCATCACCCTGCCGGCCCCCACCGCGCCCAAGCGCGCCACCCCCGCGCACGCACCCCGAACCGCCACCCCACGCCGCTCCAGCCCATGAACATCCTCATCGTTGACGACGAAGCCCTGGCCCGCAGCCGGCTGCGCACCCTGCTGGGCGACTGCCAAGACACCGTGCGCGGCACGGTGGCCGAAGCAGCCAACGCGGGCGATGCCCTGGCGCAGCTCACCCCCACCGGCGGGCGGGCGTTCGACCTGGTGCTGCTGGACATCCACATGCCCGGCCAGGACGGCCTGTGCCTGGCCCATGCCGTGCAGGCGCTGCCCCACCCCCCTGCCGTGGTGTTTGTGACCGCCCACGCCGACCATGCCGTGAGCGCGTTCGAACTCGACGCCGTGGACTACCTCACCAAGCCCGTGCGGCGCGAACGCCTGCTGCAGGCACTGGCCAAGGCCCGGCGCAGCACCCGCAGCCCGGCACCGGCAGCCGCGCCCAGCGTGCCAGAAGGCGAAACCCTGCTGATCCAGGACCGCGGCCGCACCGAGCGCCTGCCCCTGGCCGAGGTGCTGTATTTCAAGGCCGAGCTGAAATATGTGACCGTGCGCACCACCACGCGCAGCTACATCATGGATGGCTCGCTGAGCGAGCTGGAGGCCAAGTTCGCCCCGCGCTTCCTGCGCATTCACCGCAACGCGCTGGTGGCGCGCCGTGCCGTGCGCGCGCTGGAGAAGCACTACGACCCCGAGGAAGGCGAAGGCTGGGCCGTGCGCCTGCAGGGTCTGACCGAACTGCTGATGGTGTCGCGCCGCCAGGTGGCGGCGGTGCGCGAGGAGCTGGCGAGATAGGAAGCCCCCTGAGTCGCTGCGCACCCGGTGCGGGCGCCAGATGCGCCTGCTCTTCGTGGCCGTCCAAGCCTGCGCAGGCAGGCTTGGAGCCGCGGCCTCTCAGCCCCCAAGGGAGAGACGCCGCCCGTGTGGCGGGGCGGCCCTTGCACGGCGGCTGCTGGCTTGGGCCGCGTACATTTCATAAGTTGCCCCAAACCATTGGCCTCATACGGATTTGCATTCAATCGGATAACTAGCGGGGAACTGCAGGCAGTGCTTTAGCACGACAAGGCGACCCAACGACGTTATGCGGTTGAAGGCAAACCCGTATCAGTGGATGTGCGCCGCGCCGCTCACCAGCATCACAAGCCCCATGCCCGCCAGCAGCCAGACGATCTGGGCCCCCGTTTCACGGGCCGAAAGGCGTTTTTGCAGCTGCGGAATCAGGTCGGCCAGGGCCACATAGACAAAGCTGCTGGACGCCACGATCAGAAAATACGGCAGCCAGTCGTGCAGCTGTCCCACCAGGAAATACCCCACCAGGCCGCCCAGCGCCGTCACGGCGCCGGCCAGCGACACCTTGACCAGCGCCATGCGCCGGTTCAGGCTGGCCTGGCGCAACACCACCAGATCGCCCATGTGGTGGGGCACCTCGTGCGCCAGCACGGAAACCGCGGCAATCACACCCAGCCGCATGTCGGCCATGAAGGCCGATGCAATCAGGATGCCGTCGCCAAAGCAATGCACGCTGTCGCCGGCGAGCATCGTCCAGCCCCCGGCCTTGGGGCCATGGTGGTGGGCCTGGTCATGCGTGGGGTCATGTTCATGCCCCTGTGGATGTGCATGTGCATGTGCACGCCCCTGCAGCACTGCCGCCGCGTGGTCATGCCCGGTCGCACCATGCCCGGCAGCAGGCGGCGCCCCATGGCTGTGCTCATGGCCGTGGTGCCACAGCTCGGCCTTGTCGAGCAAAAAGAAGAACACCAGGCCCACCAGCAGGGTGGCAAACAGGTCGTGGGCCTGCGCCTGGCTCTCGAACGCCTCGGGCAGCAGGTGCATGAAGGCCGTGGCCAGCAGCGCCCCCGCCGCCAGGCTGAGCAGGCGCTGCGGCCCCACGCTGCCGCCACCGCCTTTGAGCCCTGCGCCCATCAGCAGCGCTGCCAGCCATACGCTGCCGATACCTGCAGCCAGGGTGGCCAGAATGATTGCTACCAAAGTCATAGCTATTTGCGCTTGTTGGATATGCCCCAGGGCATGTTTTGATCAAAATCCGGTGCACGCGCGAAGCCGCCCCCCGCTGCGGCCGGGGCGGCTGGTGCGCGGGGTGCGGCCGTTTCAGACCACGCCATGGGCCTTGAACCAGGCCAGCGCACGTTTCCAGCCATCTTCGGCCGCTTCCTTGCGGTAGCTGGCGCGGTAGTCGGCATGAAAAGCGTGCGGCGCGTCGGGGTACACCACGAACTGCGAAGCCTTGGCGGCGGCCGTGCCGCTGGCCAAGGCGGTTTTCATCTTATCAATCGTGTCAAGGGGGATGCCGCTGTCTTTTTCACCATAAAGGCCCAGCACGGGTGCCTTGAGGATAGGCGCCAGATCCACGGGGTGCTTGGGCGTGAGTTCGCTGGCCTGCCCCACCAGGCGGCCATACCAGGCCACGCCGGCCTTCACCGGGCCGTGCGCGGCATAGAGCCAGGTGATGCGGCCGCCCCAGCAAAAGCCCGTAACGCCCACCCGGGCCAGGTCGCCACCGTTGGCACCGGCCCATTGCACGGCGCCATCCAGGTCGGCCATCACCTGCGCATCCGGCACCTTGGCCACCACCTCGGCCATGAGCCGGGCCATTTCGGTGTAGGCAGCCGGGTCGCCCTGGCGCGCGTAAAGCTGGGGCGCAATGGCCAGATAGCCGGCCCTGGCAAAGCGCCTGCAGGTGTCGGCGATATATTCGTGCACGCCAAAGATTTCATGGATGACCAGCACCACCGGCAGGCCCGTCTTGCCCGCGGGCGCGGCGCGGTAGGCGGGCACCTTGAAGCCGCCCACGATGAAGCTGACCTCGCCCGCATCCAGCCCCGCGGCCGGGGTGGCAATGGCCGTTTGCGCCATCAGTGGCGCCGCCGCTACCGCATAACCCATGCCCAGGGCCGCCTGCAGGGCGGTGCGGCGGGTGGTTCCCGCCGCGGTGGAGCGGCCGGGAAGCAAGGCGTTGACATCGGATCGGGCATCTTCATTCAGCATGGCGCATCTCCTGTAAGAACAAGGGTGGAACAAAATCATGGCCGCAGTCCAGGAGGCTATCGGATCTGAAAATCGTCGGCTGCAAATGGGCCGCAGCGGCCCATTTTCGCTTTCGACGCTGCAGGTCCGGCAGCCTCCCAGAGGTTGGGGCCAGCTGCACTGGCATGGCCTGGCGCTGAAGGCGGCCTCCTCCATTACAAGTCAAATAGGCCTCTAGCGCTTACAGCATAAGCGCTGGCAGCTACTAAATAAATAGCAAACTAAAACACCCCCAGCACCAGCCCCGTAGCCAGCGCCTCGCCCAGCGCACGGCAGCGCTCCAGGTCTGCATCGCCGATCTGCTTGGGCGCCAGGATGGCCTCGGGCGTCTGGGCATGGGTGCACAGGATCAGCGGCTCGGCCATGCTCTTGAGGCGCCAGCCGGTGGCGATGCGTTCGATCTGCCGCGCCGCGCTGCTGCCGTCGCTGCCCGCGCAGACCAGGCTGGCGTAGGGGCGGCCATTGACCTGGTCGAGCACCCCGTAATAGCTGCGGTCAAAAAAATCCTTGAGCTGGCCGCTGATGGCCGCCAGGTTTTCTGGCGTGGCAAAGACATAAGCATCCGCCGCCAGCATATCGGCAGGCCCGGCCTGCGCGGCGTGCAGCAGGCGCACCTCGCAGCCCGCTTCGGCTGCAGCACCCGCGCGCGCCGCCTCGGCCATCTGGCGCGTGCCGCCCGTGAGCGAGTGGTAAACGATCAACAGGGTCTTGGCTGCGCTCATGGGCTACAACGACATCGACGGCCGCCCCGCCATGGCCGAACGCCAGCGCAGCAGGTGCGGGTGCTGCTCGCCGGGCTTTTGCCTGACCACGCGCGCAAAGTCCACCGCCACCACGGCCGTGATGTCGGCCACGCTGAAGCGGTCGCAGGCAATGAAGTCGCGGCCCGCCAGGCGCTCGTTCAACATGGTGAAGAACTGCGCCACCCGCGCCAGCCCGCGCTCGGCCAGCGCGGGGATTTGCGCGTAGTTCACCGCGCCGGGCAGCGCCCGGTTGGCCATGGCCGGCGCGCTGTTGCGCAGCGCCTCGGCAACCGCCAGCAGTCCTTCAAATTCCACGCGCCAGTTCCAGCTGGCGATCTCGGCTTTTTCCCCGGGCGTCTCGCCCAGCAGCGGCGGGTGCGGGTAGCGCGCCTCCACATACGCAGTGATCGCCGCGTTGTCGGTCAGCAGCAAGCCCTCGTGCGTGCGCAAGGCGGGCACCGTGCATTGCGGGTTGATGCGCCGATAGGCCTCGCCCAGTTGCTCGCCGCTGCGCAAGTCCACCTGCACGGTGTCATGGGCAATGCCTTTTTCGGCCAGCAGGATACGGGCGCGGCGTGGGTTGGGCGCCGTGGCGCAGTCGTACAAGGTGATCATGTGAAAAACCTTTGCAACACTAAAAGAACCAATGATCCCAAATCCGGCAGTTACCCATTCGACCTGGAAACGGCGGTTGACCGCTTTGTATCCCTTGCCAAGCCGCATGAAATCAAGCGTTGACGGCTTCGATGGGGTTCACCTCATGGGGGGTGAGAGCGCTATGCACCTGCCAGCACCCGCGCAGGCCAGAAAGGCCGCCTGATGGACAATCTCGGGTTATGTCAAAAATTCATGGCCGGGCGTTCTGCCCAATGCCGGTCATGCGGCAACGAACCTCGGCGTGGACGCAGCTTCAGCCCGGCGTGAAATCCAGTGCATAGTTTTGCGGCCCACGCTGTGCAATTTTGAGAGCCCCCACGCGATTACCCAACTCGGCGCAACGCATGAGCGACCAGCCACGCTCCAAGCCAAAAAGCAGCGCGCCCCGCCATGCATCGCCACAACCGGTCGGGTCCACCACCTGCGCGGGTTTGACCGCGGGAACCAGCGTCTTTTCTCCGTCAACCCACACCTCACATCCATGCGCCCCCAGCGTGACGATCAACCCGTTTACCTTGCGTGAGATTTCAGCGCATGACCAGCCGGTGCGCTCGCACAGCATCTTGCCCTCGTAGTCGTTCACGGTGACCCAGCTGGCCTGCTCAACAAACCGGGACAGTTCAGCCCCGCTGAACATGGGCAGCCCCTGGCCTGGATCGAAGACAAACGGAATATCTGCCGCCACAAACTGGGCCGCATGCTCCAGCATGGCATCCCGCCCATCGGGCGCAATGATGCCTAGACGCACACCCGCTTGAGGCTCAATGCGGTTCGCATGGGCCTGTATCATCGCCCCCGGATGAAATGCCGTGATCTGGTTGTTGTCACGGTCCGTCATGATCATGGCCTGCGCCGTGTAGGTGTCATGGGCCTGACC
>WOZN01000188.1:1602-8184 GCA_011620245.1 Acidovorax sp. | reverse complement strand
TCCTGGCCCAGCGCCTTTTCCTTGACGCGGGCAATGAAGTCGCGCACCACGGGCAGGGCCACGTCGGCTTCAAGCAGGGCCATGCGCACCTCGCGCAGCATGTCCGTGACGTTGGATTCGGTGATGCGGGCCTGGCCACGCATTTCCTTGACGAGACGCGTGAGTTTGTCGGTAAGGGCGGAGGCCATAGGGTGTTCCGGTACTGCCCACTGGCGCCGGCGGCGTGCGGGCCCGCCAAGGCACTGGCGGTGGGTGAAAGGCTAAACTGTGATCCATGATTTTACCCAGTGCTTCCCCTGTCGGCTGGCTATTGGCCCTGGCGGCCGCTGCCGCGTATGCCGTGCCGGCGGCTGCGTCCTCGCGCCTGAGCGCCACCGCAGCGCGCAACGCGCTGCTGCTGGCGTGGGTGCTGCACGCCGCCGTGCTGGTGCGGGGCCTGTGGGGCGACGCCCCCCGCTTCGGCTTCGCGCCCGCGCTGTCGATGACCGCATGGCTGGTGCTCACCGTGTATGCCGTCGAGCGCCAGCTTTTCCCCCAATTGCAGGCACGCTGGACGCTTGCGATGCTGGGCACGGCGGCAATCGTGCTGAGCCTGCTGTTTCCTGGCCAGCCCCTGCATGTGGGCGCTTCGGCCTGGCTGCCGTTGCACCTCGCCCTGGGCATTGCCTGTTATGGGCTTTTTGCCGCAGCGGTGGTGCACGCCTGGCTCATGACGCGCGCCGAGCGCCATATGCGCCAGGCCGAAGATCCGCAGAACGGCATCCCGCTGCTCACGCTGGAGCGGCTGACCTTCCGCTTCGTGACCGCCGGCTTTGTGCTGTTGACGGCCACCCTGCTGGTCGGCTGGCTGTTTGGGGAAATGCTTTACGGGTATGCAGTGCGCTGGGACCACAAGACGATTTTCTCGCTGCTGTCGTGGATTACCTTTGCTGCCCTGCTGCTGGGCCGCTCGCGCTTTGGCTGGCGTGGGCGCAATGCCGTGCGCATGCTTTATGCCGGTGCCGGGCTTTTGCTGCTGGCCTATGTGGGTTCGCGCTTCGTGATGGAAGTGGTATTGGGTCGCAGCACATGAAATACCTCGTTTTGCTGATCGTTCTGGCGGTGGCCGTGGGCATCTGGCGAAGCCGCCGCCCCACCGATTCCGGCACGGCCAAAGCAGCGCCCCGGGCGCACGCCCAGCCGCAAGACATGGTGGCCTGCGACCATTGCGGCGTGCATGTGCCGCGCGCAGAGGCGCTGATGCTGGGGCAGCACGCCTACTGCTGCGCCGAACACAGGCGCCAACACAGCGCCTGAGGCAATGCCTTTCCTGCCGGCAGGCCTCTCCCCTTCTGTGGTCGATGCTCCCTTCGTGCGCCTGTGGCGGGGATTCCTGACCGGCCGCGTCATGGTGGCGCTGGCACTGCTGTTTTTGCAGGGTCTGGGCCAGTTCATCAACCTGGCCGCTGAGCCGGCCGTGCTGGCGGTATGCCTGGCCTACCTTGCAGCCACCCTGGCCGAGCGCGCACTGGCAGGCCGCGCCCCGCCACCGCCCGCTGCGGGTCCCCAATGGCTCCTGTTCATCGGCGTGGACATGGCGGCGGTATGCGCCTTGCAGTTGCTGCAGGCCGGCACCATGAATTACACACCCCTGTTTGGCCTGCCCATCCTGATGGCAGCAGTG
This sequence comes from Acidovorax sp., assembly GCA_011620245.1. Taxonomy (GTDB): domain Bacteria; phylum Pseudomonadota; class Gammaproteobacteria; order Burkholderiales; family Burkholderiaceae_C; genus Acidovorax. The sequence goes on along the minus strand of WOZN01000188.1, from coordinate 6,521 downwards.
CTGGGCACGCTGACCCTGGCCCTCGGCACGACGGCGGGCGTCACTTTGCTGCTGCTGGCCTGGGCCTGGTGGCAAAGCCAGCACAGCGGGGGCGATGACGCCGCACGCTATCTCCAGAGCGCACTCACAGGCACCGGCTTTTTCATCATCAGCTACCTGGTGCACCAGTTGTCGGTGCGGCTGGCGCGCGAACAGCAGCTGGCCCGGCAAAGCCAGCTGGCCGCGAGAGTGCAGTCCCAGGTGAGCGCGCTGGTGATCGAACACCTCACGGACGGTGTGCTGGTGCTGGACAGCCAGGATATGGTGCACATTGCCAACCCGGCCGCAATGCGGCTGCTGGGTGACCCCGCTGCATTGAAACCACCCTTTGCCCTGAACGACAACCCCGCCTGGCAGCCGCTGGTGACACTGGCGTTGCGCACGTTCCGCCAGAAACAACCTGTCGTTGCCGACGCGGACCTGCTTCACCCCGGGCAGAGCCCGACCGGGCTGCATGTGCGCACCTGGCTGACGGACGCGCGCCATGAGTCCCCGCTAGAGCCCGGTGAACACTTGTGCGTGATGTTCCTGCATGACCTGCGCGAGCTGGAGGCCCGCTTGCGCACCGAAAAGCTGGCCGCCATGGGCCGCATGTCCGCTGCCGTGGCCCACGAAATACGCAACCCGCTGGCAGCCATTGTGCAAGCCAATGCCTTGCTGGAGGAGGATCTGCACGACCCGGGCCACAAACGGCTCGCCCAGATGGTGCGGCAAAACGCAGAGCGCCTGGCCCGCATCGCCGAGGATGTGCTGGACATTGCTCGGGTGCAGCACCAGATCAGCCATGCGCCCGCCTCCACGCTGATGCTGGACGAAACCGTCGCCCAGATCTGGGCCGACTGGCAACGACAGGATCCGGCACAGCGCCGCGCCACCATTTCCCTGATGGCCCATGGCGCCCAGATCGAGTTCGATACCGAACATCTGCGGCGTGTGCTGTTCAACCTGCTGGACAACGCCCTGCGCTACAAGGGTCAGGAAGACGACTCGCTGGTCATCACCACGCGCGTCAGCCCCTCGGGGCCCATCAGCCTGCAGGTATGGAGCGATGGCGCGCCCATGGACAAATCGGTGGAGCGCCACCTGTTCGAGCCCTTCTTTTCCTCGGAAAGCCGATCCAGCGGACTGGGTCTGTATATCTGCCGTGAGCTGTGCCAGCGCCACGGCGCCTCCATTGGCTACCAGCGCCTGGTGCGCACAACACCGCGCGGCGAGATCGGTGGCAATGCGTTCACCGTGGGTTTCCGCCGCAACACACGCCCCGCCGAAAATGTCACCTTGTTTGACACCATCGTGGTCTGAACTGCCCCTGAATCCATGAACGCCCCAACTGCCTCCATCCTCGTGGTCGACGACGAGCCCGATCTGCGCACCTTGTATGAACTCACGTTGCTGCGGGAAGGCTACCGCGTGGAAACCGCATCCAGCGTGCAGGAGGCGCGCCAGCAGCTGAAGGACCAGCGATTTGACGCTGTCATCACCGACATGCGCCTGCCCGACGGCTTTGGCATGGAGTTGTTGCAGGATTTGCGGGACCAGCAGCGCCGGGAGCGCTGCGTGGTCATGACGGCTTACGGGTCTGCGGAAAATGCGGTTGAAGCCCTGCGCTCGGGCGCGTTCGACTACCTGACCAAGCCGGTGGACCTGAAACAGTTCCGCTCGGTGGTGGCTTCGGCCGTGCAGGGGACGGGAGGGGTTCCTGCGCCGCGCTCCAGCCGCAACTGCGCGCGCCTGGGCAGCACGGCCGAGCCAGTTGGCACCGGGGGCGCGATGGACCGCCTCGTGGGCGAATCGCAGGCCATGCGCAATGTCAAGCAGCGCATCGCCAAGGTCGCAAGCAGCATGGCGCCGGTGCTCATCCATGGCGAGTCGGGAACGGGCAAGGAACTGGTGGCACAGGCGCTGCACGCCAGCAGCCAGCGTTCTGACGGCCCCCTCATTGCCGTCAATTGCGGCGCCATCCCCGAAAACCTGCTGGAAGCCGAATTTTTCGGCGCCCGCAAAGGTTCTTACACCGGCGCCAGCCAGGATCGCGACGGCTATTTCCAGGCAGCACGCGGGGGTACGCTGTTTCTTGACGAAATCGGTGATCTGCCCCTGGCAATGCAATCGAAACTGCTGCGCGCCATTCAGGAGCGCAGCGTGCGCGCCCTGGGTTCGACCCAGGAGGAGACCGTGGACGTGCGCATCGTGAGTGCTACCCACCGGGACCTTGCCGCCGACGTGCTGTCGGGCCGGTTCCGGCAGGATCTGTACTACCGCCTCAACGTGATCGAGATCGTCATTCCTCCGCTGCGCGAGCGCCGGGAGGACCTGCCCGCCCTGTGCGCCGCCTTACTGACCCGCATTGGGCACGAATCGGGCATCAAGCCACCAGCGCTGACAGAGCGTGCGCTGAACACCATCGCCAGCCACCCTCTCAAAGGCAATGTACGCGAGCTGGAGAACCTGCTGCACCGCGCCGTGGCACTGAGCGACGGGGACGAACTGCATGTGGAGTGCGCCACGTCCACCGCCGAGACATTCGGCACCCGGCCAGCGCCCCCCGCCTCGCCAGCGCCCGTCATCGAAGTACTGCCTGGCACGCAGGCGACCAATGGGCCGGCCCCATGTGCCGCGCTGCCCAATGACCTTCAGGCCTGGCTGGACCAGCAGGAGCGGGAGATTCTGGTGCGCGCGCTGCGTGAGGCCAACTTCAACCGGACCGCCACAGCGGCTCGGCTGGGCATCAGCCTGCGCCAGATCCGCTACCGCATCGCCCGATTGAACATTGCCGCCCCGAACGACAACGACGCGCAGGATGACCCTGGCTGACATGCCTGCGCCTCAGACCCCGTGGGACGCGGGCTGGCATCGGGACGCCGTCAGGCAGCCCTCGCCCAATTTTGGCCCCCGCCCCGACGGCGCTGCCATCGACCTGATCGTGGTCCATTCCATCAGCCTGCCGCCAGGACACTATGGCAGCGGAGCGGTGCAGCAGCTGTTTGCCAATACGCTGGACTGGGACGCACACCCCTACTTTCAAAGCATCCGGGGGCTGCAGGTGTCCTCGCACTTTTTCATAGAGCGGGGCGGCACCCTCTGGCAATTTGTCGACTGTGACCAGCGCGCCTGGCATGCCGGCCAGTCCAGTTACCGTGGGCGCGCCCAATGCAACGACGACTCCATTGGTATCGAGCTGGAGGGACTCGAAGGGCATGCCTTTGAGCCGGCGCAATACGAGGTGTTGGCCAGTCTGTGCGCCGACATTGCAGCGCGCTACCCCGTTGCCCATGTGGCGGGACACGAACATATCGCGCCGGGACGCAAGCAAGACCCCGGCTGCGGATTTGACTGGCCACGGCTTCAGGGCCTGCTCGCCTGGCCCCTTGCGCGGTTTCCCATCGAAACCCGAGGCACCCCCGGCCCCAACCGATGATGCCGCTGTAGCACGCAAACATCAGCGCTGACACCGCCCCACCAATAGGGCAAAAAAATCTGCCGCAATGCCCACGCGGGTTGCTACGGAAAAACCACCTGTACAGCCCGATATTGCTTGATTCTCGTCATGAAACGTCGGCTGCACGCGGCTCTGCGGCGCCGTCACCACCGTGCTGGGCGAGCATTTGATGGCTTGTTTCAGGCGAGGAGGGTTTTCCCGGCTGTACACTACAGGTAGTGTCTTGAACACTGATGACACACCACCTATAGCGTGCCGCTGATTAAAAAACCGTTGCACCCCGCGAATTCCGCGACTGCTTTTTCCAGTCCGCCAGCCCATCCCAGACAGCCCACAGAAAAGGACACCCATGCAAGCTGCTTTGAACACCCCCGCCGCCCTCGCCGCCACCGCACAGGCGCTGCCAGCACACAATGCCTCAGCAGCCAACATGCTGGCGCATTACCAGATCATCCGTCGCAACGGCGCTGTCGTTCCATTTGAGCCGCAAAAGATCGCCGTCGCCATGATGAAGGCCTTCCTGGCCGTGCACGGCACGCAGGGCGCTGCTTCGGCCAGCGTGCGCGAAGTGGTGGATATGCTGACCCAGAACGTGACCCGCGCGCTCATGCGCTCGCGCCCCGGCGGCGGCACCTTCCATATTGAAGACGTGCAAGACCAGGTGGAACTGGGCCTGATGCGCGGCGGCCACCATGAAATTGCCCGGGCCTATGTGCTCTATCGCGAGCGCCGCACCCAGGAACGCGCCCGGCAAACGCAGGAGCACACACCTGCTGCCCCCCAGCTGCATGTCATCGACGGCGGTGAGCGTGTGGCGCTGGACCTGGCCCGCCTGCAGTCGCTCATCGCATCGGCCTGTGCCGGCCTGGGCGCAGACGTCAGCGCCCAGCCTATCGTCGCGGAAACCATGCGCAACCTGTATGACGGCGTTCCGATGGAAGAGGTCTACAAGGCATCCATCCTTGCCGCGCGCACCCTGATCGAAAAGGATCCGGACTACACCTACGCCACGGCGCGCCTGCTGCTGCACACCATCGTGCGCGAAGTGCTGGGCCGCGAAGTCACCCAGGCCGACATGGCGCAAAGCTATGTGGACTATTTCCCGCAGTTCATCAAGAAGGGGGTGGAAAACGATCTGCTCGATGAACGCCTGCTGCAATACGACCTGCAGCGCCTGGGTGCCGCGCTCAAGGCCGACCGGGACCTGAAGTTCGATTACCTGGGCCTGCAGACCCTGTATGACCGCTACTTCCTGCATGTCAGGAAAACCCGCATCGAACTGCCCCAGGCCTTCTTCATGCGCGTGGCCATGGGCCTGTCGCTGAACGAAATCGATCGCGAAGCCCGCGCCATCGAGTTCTACGAAATTCTCTCCAGCTTCGACTTCATGTCCAGCACGCCCACGCTGTTCAACAGCGGCACGCTGCGCTCGCAGCTGTCC
>WOZN01000188.1:0-1502 GCA_011620245.1 Acidovorax sp. | reverse complement strand
CATGTCCAGCACGCCCACGCTGTTCAACAGCGGCACGCTGCGCTCGCAGCTGTCCAGCTGCTACCTGACCACGGTGCCGGATGACCTCGATGGCATCTACGAGTCGATCAAGGAAAACGCCTTGCTGTCCAAGTTTGCCGGCGGCCTGGGCAACGACTGGACGCGCGTGCGCGCCCTGGGCAGCCATATCAAGGGCACCAACGGCGAATCGCAGGGCGTGGTGCCGTTCCTGAAAGTGGTGAACGACACGGCCGTGGCAGTGAACCAGGGCGGCAAGCGCAAGGGCGCCGTCTGCACCTACCTGGAGACCTGGCACCTGGACATCGAAGAGTTCCTGGAGCTGCGCAAGAACACGGGCGACGACCGCCGCCGCACGCACGACATGAACACGGCCAACTGGATCCCCGACCTGTTCATGCGCCGCGTGATGGAAAAGGGCCGCTGGACCCTGTTCTCGCCGTCCGACGTGCCCGACCTGCACGACCTCTTCGGTGCCGACTTCGAAAAGGCGTACGTCGCCTATGAAGAAAAGGCAGCCCGCGGCGAGCTCAAGCCCGCCAAGACGGTACAGGCCACCGACCTGTGGCGCAAGATGCTGACCATGCTGTTCGAGACCGGCCACCCCTGGATCACGTTCAAGGATGCCTGCAACGTGCGCTCGCCGCAGCAGCATGCCGGCGTGGTGCACTCGTCGAACCTGTGCACCGAGATCACGCTGAACACCAGCGACACCGAAACCGCGGTGTGCAATCTGGGTTCTGTGAACCTGCTGCAGCACCTGAAAGATGGCCAGATCGACCACGACAAGCTCAAACGCACCATCACTACGGCCATGCGCATGCTCGACAACGTGATCGACATCAACTACTACGCCGTCAAGAAGGCCCGCGATTCCAACCTGCGCCACCGCCCGGTCGGCCTGGGTGTGATGGCCTTCCAGGACAGCCTGTACGAACTGCGCATTCCTTACGCCTCGCAGGATGCCGTGGAGTTTGCCGACCAGTCGATGGAAGCCATCTGCTACTACGCCTATTGGGCGTCCACCGAGCTGGCCCGGGAGCGCGGCAAGTATTCCAGCTACAAGGGCTCGCTGTGGGATCGCGGCATCCTGCCTTTCGACACACTGGACATGCTGTCCGAGGCCCGTGGCGGCTATGTGGAAGTGGATCGGTCATCCACGCTGGACTGGGATGCCCTGCGCAGGAAGATTGCACAGGACGGCATGCGCAACTCCAACTGCGTCGCCATCGCCCCCACGGCCACCATCTCCAACATCATCGGTGTCGATGCTTCGATCGAGCCCTCGTTCGGCAACCTGTCGGTCAAGTCCAACCTGTCGGGCGAGTTCACCGTGATCAACGGCGGCCTGGTTCGCGACCTCAAGCGCCTGGGCCTGTGGGACGACGTGATGGTCATGGACCTCAAGCATTTCAAGGGATCGCTGCACCCCATCGACCGCGTGCCCCAGGACATCAAGGCGCTGTACTCCACTGCGTTCGAAG
>WOZN01000003.1 GCA_011620245.1 Acidovorax sp. | reverse complement strand
GCCGATCTGGAGGGCCTGACCTACCGTTCGGCCCGGCCTGCCCTGCCGTCGGCCCGCGCGACCGTGCAGGACGTGCAGGACGTGCAGGACGCGCAGGACACCCGTGCCAGCGAGGGGCCTGACACGGTGGTGGCAGACATGGCCGACACGGTTTTCATCGATGCCGGCGACTCGGTGTTCGAGGATTCCCCGGCTGCGGACAAGGCCCCGGTGGTGGCGCCGGCGCGCGCGGAGCACCCGGGGCGAAAACGCACGCGGAAAGAAGCCCCGGGCAACGGCGCACAGGTGCCGGAGCGCGCCGCCGCAGGCGCCCGCGCTCGGCCGCAATCGTCGCCGGTGTGGCTGGCGGGAGTTTTCTTGGCGTTGGCCATCGTGGCGTTGGCTTTGTGGTGGGCGCAGGGCCGGTCCAGCCCCCGGCCCGCGGATGACATCATCACCGAGCTCAAGGATCCGGTGGCCGTGCCGGTCGCCGTAGCCGCGGTGCCCGCTGCCTCGGAGCAGGCCGTGCCGCCGAACCCCGCCAGTGATGCGACTGTGGCGGACGGTGCCGGCAGAGGTGCAGTGACAGGCGCTGACGGCGTGAGCGCTGCGCCCGCCGTTGTCCAGGTACCCGTTGTGCGCCCTGCCGCACGCCCCGCCGCACGCGCTGCCGTGCAGCGCCGCAACCTTCCCGAGCCGCCCGCTGCCGGGCCGGTGGTGGCGCAAGATGCGCCGGTGCCGCCTCCCGAGCCGGCCATGGCGCCCAGGCCCAAGGCCGTGCCCCTGCGCACGCTGGGGCCGAAAGAAGCGTGCGCCGACGCCGGTTTTCTGGCCCGCCCCCTGTGCATCTTTAATGAATGCAAGAAGCCTGCGCTGATGGAGCACCCGGTGTGCGTGGAGGTCCGCCAGCGGCAGGAGGCCGAAGAGCAGCGCCGGCTGATGCAAAACTGACACAGCGGCCCGTTTTGGCAATTGTGCTTGCCTAAAAAGCGCGCAGCTTCGTATAATGGCAGGCTTTGCAGCGCTTTTGTGGTCCCGCGGCGAAGAATCAACCCCACCTAAGAGGCTTCCGAAAGAGAAGCACCGACCGTGGAAAAGGACCCGCCAAACCCTCTTTTCAAGAGAAAACTCATGACTACCACTTTCAGCGCAAAGCCCGCTGAGGTCGTGCACGAGTGGTTTGTGATTGACGCGACCGACAAGGTCCTCGGACGAGTAGCCAGCGAAGTTGCTCTCCGTTTGCGCGGCAAACACAAGGCCATTTACACGCCTCACGTCGATACCGGTGACTTCATCGTCATCATCAACGCCGCCCAGCTCAAGGTCACCGGCACCAAGTCCCTGGACAAGGTGTATTACCGTCACTCGGGTTATCCCGGCGGTATCACGGCCACGAACTTCCGCGACATGCAAGCCAAGCACCCCGGCCGCGCGCTGGAAAAGGCCGTCAAGGGCATGCTGCCCAAGGGGCCCCTTGGCTACGCAATGATCAAGAAACTCAAGGTGTACGGTGGTGCCGAGCATCCCCACACCGCCCAACAGCCCAAAATGCTGGAAATCTAAGGAGCCTTGAGATGATTGGTGAATGGAACAATGGCACAGGCCGTCGCAAGTCCAGCGTCGCCCGCGTGTTTCTGAAAAAAGGCTCCGGCAAGATCACGGTGAACGGCAAGGACATCCAGTCCTACTTCGGCCGTGAAACCTCGATCATGATTGCCAGGCAACCCCTGGCGTTGACCAACCATGTCGAAACCTTCGACATCCAGATCAACGTGCACGGTGGTGGTGAATCCGGCCAGGCCGGCGCCGCCCGCCACGGCATCACCCGCGCCCTGATCGACTACGACGCAACGCTCAAGCCCGTCCTGAGCCAGGCCGGCTTCGTGACGCGTGACGCCCGCGAAGTGGAACGCAAGAAGGTCGGCTTGCACTCCGCACGCCGCGCCAAGCAGTTCTCGAAGCGTTAAGCTTTGCTGCAGGAGGAGGGCCGCCGCTGGTGGCGCTCCCTGTCTGCCATCCTTGTGGTGGGCTGCAACAAAAAAAAACCGCCTTCGGGCGGTTTTTTGGTTGCAGCCCACCACCACAAGCAATGCCCCCACTGAAATTGGCGTCAAATGCCGGAGTCCTGAATTCCCGACTGGATTGCAGTAGCATTCACGGGAAATCCTGAATTGGAGTACCCCATGAGTGCAGTTGCCGAAAACATCCAGACCGAAATGCCCACCCCCATCCTGTTCACCGACAGCGCGGCGGCCAAGGTGGCGGACTTGATCGCCGAAGAGGGCAATCCCGACCTGAAGCTGCGCGTGTTCGTCCAGGGTGGCGGATGCTCGGGCTTCCAGTACGGCTTTACTTTTGACGAAGTCACCAACGAAGACGACACCACCATGACCAAGAATGGTGTCTCGCTGCTGATCGATGCCATGAGCTACCAGTATCTGGTGGGCGCCGAGATCGACTACAAGGAAGACCTGCAAGGCGCCCAGTTCGTGATCAAGAACCCGAACGCCACCAGCACCTGCGGCTGCGGTTCCAGCTTCTCGGCCTGATCGCTAACCAGGCCCCTGTTTTTTCTCAGGCCGGGTAAACGGCCCCCAGAACACGGGCGCCTTGGGCGCCCGTGACGCTTTTCAGGCTGCCAGGCTTACCGAGCATCGTCTGGCAAGCCAGCCAGGCAAAGGCGGCGGCCTCCACTTGCAGCGCGGGCAGGCCCAGGGCATCGGTCGGCACCACGGTGGCGCCAGGGGCCAAGGCCTGCAGGCGCCGCATCAGTTGGGTGTTCAAGGCGCCACCACCGCATACTGCCAGCGTTTTGCTATTGTTTCCGTAGCTGATGGCGCTGGTTGCACAGGCGCTGGCGGTCAATTCAGTCAATGTGGCTTGCACGTCAACGGGCCGGGCTTTGGCGTGCGCAGCCAGCGCGCCCGCCAGCCAGGCCGGGTTGAACAGGTCGCGCCCGGTGCTTTTGGGCGGGGGCTGGCGCAAAAAGGGCTCTTGCAGCAGTGCGGCCAGCAGGTCGGGCAGGACTTCACCCTGGGCAGCCCAGGCGCCATTTTTGTCAAACGCCTGGCCGGTATGCAACTGGCACCAGTAATCCATGAGTGCATTGCCGGGGCCGCAGTCAAAGCCCGCCACGCTGCCGTCGGCGCCCAGCACGCTGAGGTTGGAGATGCCACCGATATTGAGCACCAGCACCGTTTCACCCGCGCGGCCAAACATCCCCTGATGGAATGCCGGCACCAGCGGGGCGCCCTGGCCGCCTGCGGCCAAATCCCGGCTGCGAAAATCGGCCACCACGGCAATGCCTGTGCGCTCAGCCAGCAGGGAAGGGTTGTTCAGTTGCAGGGTGTAGCCCGTGCCATCGAATTCCTGGGGGCGATGGCGCACGGTCTGCCCATGGGCGCCGATGGCCCGCACGGCGCTGGCGGGGGTGGCGCTGCGCTCCAGCAGGCGGTGCACAACACCGGCATAGGCCAGTGCCAGCGCATTGCCCGCGAGGGCTGCGCGGTGCAGTTCGTTGGGGCCGGGGCTGTTGAGGGCGAGCAGTTCTGCTCTTAAATCAGGAGCTAGAGGCGCTGATGCATGGCTGATAACGGCTATTCTTTCCTGCGAAAAGTCGGCCAGAACGCCATCCACCCCGTCAAGCGAGGTGCCCGACATCAGGCCGATGTACAGGCCGGGCATCGCCAGCAATTGCACCACAGCGGCGTGCCGGGTGCGGCTTATTCGGCGCTGGCCTGCTGCACCAGCGCAGCAGTCGACAGCTGCACGCGCATGTTGCCGGCCAGCCGGTCGAAGGCGGGCCGGGCTGCCTTGGAGACCGGGGCAGCGGCTTCGCTTTGCTGCGCGATGGTCTGTGGGTCCTGGTGTTGCCCGTTCACGCGGAACTCGAAATGCAGGTGCGGGCCCGTGGCCCAGCCCGTGGCGCCCACGGCGCCGATGGTCTGGCCCTGCTCGACGGCCTGGCCCTTCTTTACGTCGATGCGGCTCAGGTGCGCATAAACGGTTTCATGCTGGTTGCGGTGCTTCACGAAGACCACGTTGCCGAAGCCGTTTTGCACACCCGCGAATTCGACCACGCCGTCACCCACCGTGCGCACGGCCGTGCCCGTGGGTGCGGCATAGTCGGTGCCCAGATGGGCGCGCCACTTTTGCAAAATGGGATGAAAACGCAGCTTGAAAGTGCTGCTCACGCGGGAGAACTCCACCGGTGAGGTCAGGTAGGCATGGCGCAAGCTCTCGCCGTCGAGGGTGTAATAAGCCCCCTTGCCAGCGCCAGGGTCCTGGAACCATATCGCCTGATAGGTCTTGCCGTTGTTGTGGAATTCCGCGCTCAGCACGCGGCCGCTGCGCAGGGGTTCGCCGTCGGCTTCCAGGGTTTCATAGACCACCGAGAAGCGGTCGCCCTTGCGCAGGGAGCGGTGAAAGTCGATGTTGCCAGAGAACACCTCGGCCAGCTGCACGGCTACGGAATCGGGAATGCTGGATGCGTCGGTGGCGGCAAACAGCGAACTGCTGATCACCCCGCCCGCCAGGCGGCTGCCGGTGGCGAGGGGCGCGGACTCGATGCGCGAGGCGAACTTCTCACCCGTGCGCTCCACCACCAGGCGGCGGAAGCTGCCGCTGCCGTCCGGGGCCCAGCGGGCCATCAGGCGCAACAGGCGGTGGTCGTCGGTGGTTTCGGCCGAGACAGAGCGCCCCGCGCGGCCCAGCAGGTTCTGGCGGACCTGGGCGTCGCTGCGCAGGAAGGCGGCGGCGGCCGGATCGGCCACGCCCATGCGCTGCAGCAAGGATTCGGCAGTGTCGCTGCTGCGGGTCTGCTCCGAGCGGTACAGCGAGAAGCCGGGCGCTTCCAGGGCGTCCAGTACCGGGTTTGCCGCGAGTGACTCGACGGCGTAAGTGATCTCGCTGACCGGCAGATCCGATGGATCGGGCGCAAACGACGCCACGGCAAAGGTGCCGCCGCCGCTGGTCAGCAGCAGGGTCGCCACGGCGGTGGTGACCCGTTTCGGGTATTTCTGGACACTGTGAGTCAGCTGGGCAAGCAAGGCCATGCTGGCGGTGGTGAAGCCGTTGATCAAAGGTCTGTCCCCAATGGTGAAGGTGCAACCGGCGGTTTTTCCCGTTGCAAGGCGGGGTGGGACCGGTGGCACAAGCTGTCAGGCTGCAGGCATTCGACAGGGTTGCCAGAATGTCGAAACGGCAAGACCACTAGAATCCGCCCCTGCAATGTGGGCTGGAGTATAGCGGTGCATGCTGTCCAGACATCCCAGAAAATCCTTATGAATCAATCTTTTGTTACAAAATACCCGGTATCCGATGGTGTAGGGCGGGCCCTCGAAATCTCTTTGCGCGGCGTGCAAGAGTTGCTGCCGCAGGATGAGTGGATCAAGAAGCTGGCGCGTTCCGAAGCCACGGGCAAGCCCCTGCGCATCAAGCTGGGTCTGGACCCCACGGCGCCCGACATCCACATCGGCCACACGGTGGTGCTCAACAAGATGAGGCAGTTGCAGGATCTGGGCCACCAGGTCATCTTCCTGATCGGCGACTTCACCAGCCTGATCGGCGACCCCTCGGGCCGCAACAGCACGCGCCCGCCGCTCACACCCGAGCAGATCAAGCTGAACGCCGAGACCTATTACCGCCAGGCCAGCCTGGTGCTGGACCCGGCGCGCACCGATATCCGCTACAACAGTGAATGGTGCGAGCCCCTGGGCGCCACGGGCATGATCCAGCTCGCGGCCAGATACACCGTGGCGCGCATGATGGAGCGCAACGATTTTCATGACCGTTTCAAGGCGGGCAACCCGATTGCGGTGCACGAGTTTCTCTATCCGCTGATGCAGGGCTATGACTCGGTCGTCCTCAAGAGCGACCTGGAGTTGGGCGGCACCGACCAGAAGTTCAACCTGCTCATGGGCCGGCACCTGCAGCAGGAATATGGCCAGGAGCCGCAGTGCATTTTGACCATGCCGCTGCTTGAAGGCCTGGACGGCGTCGAGAAGATGTCCAAGTCCAAGAACAACTACATCGGCATCAGTGAGGATGCCAACACCATGTTCGCCAAGGTGCTGAGCATTTCCGACACGCTGATGTGGCGCTGGTACACGCTGCTGTCGTTCCAGTCGCTTGCGCAGATCGAGGCCCTCAAGGCCGAGGTGGCGGGCGGGCGCAACCCCAAGGACGCCAAGGTGGCGCTGGCCAAGGAAATCACCGCGCGTTTTCACAGCGCGGCGGCGGCCGATGCGGCCGAGCAGGATTTCATCAACCGCAGCAAGGGCGGCGTGCCCGACGAGATTCCCGAGGTGGCCCTGTCGGGCGCGCCGCTGGGCATTGGTGCCCTGCTCAAGCAGGCCAGCCTGGCGCCTTCGACCAGCGAGGCCAATCGCCTGATCGACGGCGGCGGCGTGCGCGTGGATGGCGGCGTGGTCAGCGACAAGGGCCTCAAGCTCGCTGCTGGCACCTACGTGGTGCAGGTGGGCAAGCGCAAGTTTGCCCGGGTGACCTTGCGCTGAATCCGCCATGAAATAAAGCGGTGGTGCATGGAAGCGTCTGGTCTGCGGTATGCCAGTGCCGATAATCGCATGACTTACGCAAAACAGGCCCAGGCAAGCCGCCTGCCACAAAGGCATGGACCGTTGTGGCATCCTTATTTACGTAATTCCTAAATCCGTCACCAGCCCACGCGGACACCGCCGCGACGCTCCGAAACTCTTTTTTCCATGACGCAACTCGACATCCTCATCATGGCGGCCGGCAAGGGCACGCGCATGAAAAGCCGCATCCCCAAAGTGCTGCAGCGCCTGGCCGGGCGCCCGCTGCTGCACCATGTGCTGGACCAGGCGGCGCACCTGCAGGCGCGCAGCGCCATCGTCATCACAGGCCATGGTGCTACAGAAGTAGAAGCTGCTGGCGCAGACGCAGCAAGCGCTGGAGGCAAATTTGACCTGAAGTTTGTGCGCCAGGAGCCCCAGTTGGGCACCGGCCATGCCGTGCTGCAGACCTTGCCCCACCTGCGCGACGACGGCACGGTGGTGGTGCTGTCGGGCGATGTGCCACTCACGCAGGCTGACACGCTGCGCGCCCTGGTGGCCGCCAGCGCGGGCGGGCGACTGGCCCTGCTGACGGTGACATTGCCCGACCCCACGGGCTATGGCCGCATCGTGCGGGATACACATGATCAGGTGCAGGGCATCGTTGAACAAAAGGACGCCACCGAAGCCCAGCGCGCCATCACCGAGGTGTACAGCGGCATCATGGCCGTGCCCGCACGGCTTCTGCGTGGCTGGCTGGTGCGCCTGACCAACCACAACGCCCAGGGCGAGTACTACCTCACCGACATCGTGGCCATGGCCGTGGCCGATGGCGTGCCCGTGGCGGCCTACCGCATCAGCGATGCGCTGCAGGTGGCCGGTGTGAACAGCCCGTTGCAGCTGGCCGAGCTGGAGCGTGCGCACCAGCTGCGCACTGCGCGCAGCCTGATGGAGCAGGGCGTGCGCCTGGCCGACCCCGCGCGCTTCGATCTGCGCGACGACGCACGCACCGGCGTGCGTGGCGAACTGGTCTGCGGCCAGGATGTGGAGATCGACGTGAACTGCGTCTTCACCGGCCGCGTGGAGCTGGGCGAGGGCGTGTCGATCGGTGCGAACTGCTGCATTGCCAACGCGCGCATCGCGGCGGGCGCCGTCATCCACCCCTTCACCCATATCGACGGCGAAAAGCTGGGCGCCACCGTGGGTGAGGGCGCGCTGGTCGGCCCCTTCGCCCGCCTGCGCCCCGGCGCGCAGCTGGGCCGCGCGGTGCACATCGGCAACTTTGTGGAAGTGAAGAATTGCACCCTGGCCGACGGCGCCAAGGCCAACCACCTGGCCTATCTGGGCGACGCCACCGTGGGCGAGCGCGTGAACTACGGCGCGGGCAGCATCACCGCCAACTACGATGGCGCCAACAAGCACCGCACCGTGATCGAGGCCGACGTGCACATTGGCAGCAACTGCGTGCTGGTGGCGCCTGTGACCATCGGGGCGGGGGCCACCGTGGGCGGTGGTTCCACCATCACCAAGGACGTACCTGCGGGCACCCTGGGTCTGGCGCGCGGCAAGCAGGTCAGCATTGCCAACTGGAATCGCCCCGCCAAACAACCCAAGCCATGAACCTAAAAACGGCAGTTGACCGCTTTGTATCTCTTGACAAGCCGCATGAAATCTATCGTTGATGGCTCCGATGGCGTTCACCTTTTG
>WOZN01000326.1 GCA_011620245.1 Acidovorax sp. | reverse complement strand
TGCGCCCAGCATGGGCGCACACCTGCGGGTGCAAGTCCCGCTGCGAGCTGGTCACGTAAGCTTGAGTGTTGCGCAACTGCGTGGGAGTGACCGAGCGGGGGATGGGCAAGCATGGAGCGCAATTCGCTTGTCCGTGAATAAAAACTGCATGGAAGGCGGCGCTGCCGAGCAGGGTGCTGACGAGACAGAACCTGCAAGCGGCTTGCAAGCAGGTCAAGGCCAGCAAGGGCGCAGCCGGGGTGGAGGGGCTCGGCATCGGGCGCAGGGCCCGGAAATTGCGCACGCCCGCGCAGGCCCGAAGGGCCACCTAATGGGTAAATTCGGATAAAAACTGCCTCCTGTGCCGATAGTGGATTGCTTTTCAGCTTTCAGGCAAGATTCAGCCATGAGCAAAGCTTTTACCAAGGAAACGGATGCCGAGGATGACGGCGATCTGGCATCGCCTTCGCTTCCGATCGGAGGCAAAAACTACATCACTCCCCAGGGTTACGCTCGATTGCGGTCAGAGCTCTTGGAGTTGATTGATACGGAGCGTCCCAAGATCGTGGACATCGTTCATTGGGCCGCCAGCAATGGAGACCGCTCGGAGAATGGGGACTACCTCTACGGCAAGAAACGTTTGCGCGAAATTGACCGGCGCATCCGGTTTCTGACCAAGCGACTGGAGATTGCAGAGATCGTCGATCCGGCCATCCACCATGGAAGTGATCAGGTATTTTTTGGCGCGACCGTCACTTATCTGGAAGACGACAGCGCGGAGCGGACGATCACCATACTGGGAATTGACGAAGCTGAAAGCAGCCAAGGCCAGGTGAGCTGGATGTCTCCGGTAGCGCGTGCGCTGCTGAAGTCCAGAGTCGGAGACGAAATTACACTGGCTGCGCCGGGGGGCGTACATCGGCTGGAGGTGCTGGATGTTCTGTATCCCGATGAACCAGCGCAAGATGCGGGGAGCTGAGGGTGGTATTGCCCTTGTCCACCTGGATTTTGCAATTCAGGCCTGGGGAATGATGCGAGAAGCGCGAATCACGGCCTGAGTGCGCCGCAGGCTGCGCAATGCAGTTTCAAGATGGGCTTGATCCCGCACCGCCACCACGAAGCGCAGGTCGATCGTGTCGAGTGCTGCCTCATCGTCCATGTCCACATGGGTGATGTCGGCTTCCGAATTGGCCAATGCTGCCGCCACACGCGCCAGCACGCCTTTTCCGTTGGTCACGGTAACCACCACCCCGGTCTCGAACATGCGAGAGGGCTCGTCTGACCAGTCCACGGCGATGAAGCGCTCGCTGTCCTTGTGCTGCAGCCGTTTGGCCACGCTGCAATGCGCATTGTGGACCACCAAACCTTCTCCGCGGCCCAGGTATCCAACAATGCTGTCGCCGGGGACGGGGCGGCAGCAATGTGCGTATTGGACTGATGCATTTTCGCTTCCATCCAGCGTCACCGCGCCTTGGGAGAGTGTTTCGTGGGAGGTGTAGCGCTCCCGGGTCATCAGCAGTGCATCGGGCCGATGCCCATGCTCGGACATCAGTACCATGAGGCGCTTGGCCACAATGCTTGCAATGCGCTTGCCGAGGCCCAGGTCTGTCATCAGCTCACTGCGCGTGCGGTTTCCTGTGAAGCGCAGCAGCTTGTCCCACATGGGCTGGGTTTCTGCATCCACGGGCGGGAGGCTGACCAGACCTTCGGCGCGCAAAGCCTGCGTCAGCAGCTTTTCACCCAGGCTTTCTGATTCAGTCTGTGCCAAGGTTTTGAGATAGTGACGAATCTTGGACCGTGCACGGCCCGTGCGCACGAACCCCAGCCAGGCCGGATTGGGTGTGGAGACAGGGGCGGTGATGATCTCCACCATGTCGCCATTTTTCAACTCGGTGCGCAAAGGCACCAGCTCATTGTTGATCTTGCCGGCCGTGGTGCGATCACCCACGTTGCTATGGATGGCATAAGCGAAATCGACCACGGTGGCACCGCGCGGCATGGCCATGATCTGGCTTTTGGGCGTGAAGACATACACGGCGTCCGGGAACAGGTCAACCTTGACGTGGTCCCAGAACTCGGCGGCATCACGGGTTTCGTTCTGGATATCCAGCAGGGACTGCAGCCATTTGGTTCCCAGGCGCTCGGGCGCATCGCCTTCACTGTTCTGGGCCTTGTACAGCCAGTGGGCCGCAACGCCGGCCTCGGCGATCACATGCATTTCTTCGGTGCGCATCTGGAACTCGATGTTCACGCCCGAGGGGCCTACCAGGGTGGTGTGCAGTGACTGGTACCCATTGAGCTTGGGGATGGCAATGTGGTCTTTGAACTTTCCGGGCACCGGCTTGTACATCTGGTGCAGGATGCCCAAGGCCGTGTAGCAGTCCGTGATGCTGGGAACAATCACCCGAAAGCCATAGATGTCAGTGACCTGGGCAAAGCTCAGGTGCTTGAGGTCCATCTTCTGGTAGATGGCGTAAAGCGTCTTTTCGCGTCCGGCAAGACGAACCGGCATGCCAATGCGGGAGAACGCAGCGTCCACTTCCGCCTGCACCTTCTGCACCAGATCACGGCGCCGGTTGCGCGACTTGTTAATGGCCTTGGAGAGGGTGTGATAACGCCACGGGTGCAAATGCCGGAAGGAAAGATCCTGCAGTTCGCGATATGTCTGGTTCAAGCCCAGCCGGTGGGCGATTGGCGCGTAAATCTCCAGCGTTTCAGAAGAAATCCGGCCCCATTTGCTGCGCGGCATGTCCGACAGCGTGCGCATGTTGTGCGTGCGATCTGCCAGTTTGATGAGAATCACGCGAACGTCGCGCGCCATGGCCAGCAGCATCTTGCGAAAGGATTCGGCCTGGTTTTCCTCGCGCGTGTTGAACTGAAGCTTGTCGAGCTTGGTGAGCCCATCCACGAGCTCGGCCACCGGAGCGCCGAAGCGGTCGATCAGATCGGCCTTGGTCACGCCGCAATCTTCCATGGCGTCGTGCAGCAGTGCCGCCATCAATGCCTGGGCGTCCAGTTTCCAGCTGGCGCACAGCGCCGCTACCGCGATGGGGTGGGTGATGTAGGGCTCGCCACTGTTGCGAAGCTGACCCAGGTGTGCCTCGTCGGCAAAGCGGTAGGCCTGCCGCACCAGTTCAATGCTGGCGGGATCCAGGTAGTCAAGGCTGTCTGTCAGCGCAGCAAAGCTGGCAGCCGCTGCATTGGCCGCCGCCGCTGATGCACTGACCGTGCCCGAAGAAGCGGGGCTGTCACCGGGACGAATCTGCGTTGCGGAATAGGAATTGAGCACCGCGTTCATGCCTCAAATGTAGCGCGGTCGTGCAAGACAGGTCCAAGACGCAAAAAAAGCACCGCATTGCGGTGCTTTTTGTCCAAGGTGTCTGTCCAAAAGATCAACCGGGCACCTTCTTGAGCATTTCCAGGCCAACCTTGCCTTCAGCGATTTCGCGCAGGGCCGTCACGGCAGGCTTGTTACGGCTTTCGATGCGCGGGGTATGGCCCTGGCTCAGCATGCGGGCGCGGTAGGTGGCGGCCAGCACGAGCTGGAAACGATTGGGAATCTTTTCCAGACAATCTTCTACGGTGATGCGTGCCATCGGTTTTCTCCGGGAATCAGGTGATATTGAGCGACTGGAAGGTATCAGCACGGGCGCGGCGCTGGGCGGCGTACTTGAGTCGCTGGGCGTGAACTATGGCTTTCAGGTCGAAAAGCGCACGCTCAAACAACTCGTTGATTATAACGAAGTCGAATTTACTCACCTGGGCCATCTCGATGGCGGCATTCCTGAGGCGGATTTCGATGACATCCGGGGAGTCTTCGCCCCGGCGCTCCAGACGCGAGCGCAGTTCTTCCCAGCTGGGAGGCAGGATGAAAACGAGAATGGCGTTGGCAAAGGCTTTCTTGATCTGGAGCGCACCCTGAAAGTCGATTTCCAGGATCACGTCCGAACCCTGTGCGATGCGTTCTTCGATGGCTTTTCTGGAAGTGCCGTAGCGGTTGCCATGCACCATGGCCCATTCCACAAAGGCATTGCCTTGCACCATGGCGTCGAATTCCGGTTCTGATACGAAAAAATACTCGCGGCCATGCTTTTCCTGCCCACGCGGCGCGCGTGTGGTGTGCGAGATGGACGGGTGAACGTGGGAGTCGAGTTCGAGAAGTGCCTTGACCAGGCTGGATTTGCCAGCGCCGCTGGGGGCGGCCACGACAAAAAGATTTCCAGGGTAATCCATGTTTGCTGTTTGCTATCAAAAGATAAGCATCATTCGATATTCTGTACCTGCTCGCGCATCTGCTCGATCAACACCTTCATGTCGACGCTGATGCGCGTGAGGTCGAGTGCGGCGGATTTGGAGCCCAGCGTATTGGCCTCGCGGTGCAGTTCCTGGATGAGGAAGTCGAGGCGCTTGCCCAATTCGCCACCCTTTTTGAGCAGGCGCTCGATCTCGTCCAGGTGCGAGTTCAGGCGCGTGATTTCCTCGGCAACGTCGATGCGGATGGCAAAGGCCGTTGCCTCGGTGAGCGCGCGGTCGCGTGCGGCTTCTGGCAGGGTGGAGCCGTCGGTCAAGGCCATCGCTTCTTTCCAGCGCTCCATGAAGCGCTGGCGCTGCTGCTCAACGAGCTGGGGAATCATGGGCACGGCCTGCCGGGCCAGGGCGCGCAATTGCTCGACGCGGTCCTGCAGCATGGCGGCCAGGCGCTCGCCTTCGCGGGCACGCGCCGCCAGCAACTGCGCGAGTGCCTGCTCTGCCAGGGGCGGCACGGCCTCGCTCCAGTCCTCGAGGCCGGCGCTGGCGTTGTCGCACAGGCGCAGCGCATCCGCGACTGTGAGGGGCGCGGCCTGGGGCAGCCAGGCCTTCACGGCGTCCTGCAGCGAATTGATGCGTTGCAGCAGGCGGGGGGCCGGATACTGGAGGCTGTTGCCATCGTCGTTTTCGAGCGCGGCGCGCACTTCTACCTTGCCGCGCTTGAGCTGCGAGGTCAGCAGGCTGCGCAATACGGGTTCGAGGGCCCGCAGTTCGTCGGGAAGGCGGAACGACAGGTCCAGAAAACGGCTGTTGACCGAGCGGATTTCGAGCCCCAGCCGGCGGGCCTGGGGCGCGCGGCTGCCGGTATCAGCGCCAGTGGCACAAGCGCCATGCTGTGCGCTGGCGTATCCGGTCATGCTGTAAACTGGCATTGGACTTTTTTGATGGTTGCTTGCGATCCGGTGATTATCCGGGTTCCGCTCTACACCCGGGTCATCTTCGCAAAATATGTCAAAAATCAAGCCGGCGCCATTGCCGTCCGATACCGTCATTGGCGGTTACCGTGTGGTGCGCCGATTGTCTTCCGGCGGCTTTGGTGTGGTTTATCTGGCGATCGATGCCGAAGGCCAGCAGATCGCCATCAAGGAATACCTGCCTGCATCCCTGGCCACCCGTGCCCCCGGGGAGTTGCTGCCCAAGGTGCCGCCAGAAAAGCTGTCGCTGTACCGCCTGGGCCTCAAGAGCTTTTTTGAAGAAGGCCGCTCGCTGGCGCAGATCTCGCACGCCTCGGTGGTGAGCGTGCTCAATTTCTTTCGCGAGAACGAAACCGTCTACATGGTGATGAACTACCTGGAGGGCGCCACCCTGCAGGACTTCATCATCACCGCGCGCGACCTCAAGACACAGAAGGTGTTTCGCGAATCCACCATCCGCTCGCTGTTCGACGAGGTGCTGCGCGGCCTGCGCATCGTGCACCAGCACAAGATGCTGCACCTGGATATCAAGCCCGCCAACATCTTCATCACCGATGACAACAAGGCCGTGTTGATCGATTTTGGTGCGGCGCGCGAGGTGCTGTCCAAAGAGGGCAATTTCATCCGGCCCATGTACACCCCCGGCTTCGCCGCGCCCGAGATGTACCGGCGCGATTCGTCCATGGGCCCGTGGACCGATATTTATGCCATCGGCGCCTGCATCTATGCCTGCATGCAGGGCTTTCCGCCCAACGAGGCGCCCCAGCGCATCGAGAAAGACCGCCTGTCGCTGGCGCTGACCAAGCTGCGCGGCGTGTACTCGGACAACCTCATCGAGGTGGTGGAATGGTGCATGGCGCTCGATCCGCTGTCGCGCCCGCAATCGGTTTTTGCACTGCAAAAAGAACTCTCGCGCGAGGGCGAGCGCCGCTACACCAAGCTTTCGATGGCCGAGAAGATGCGGCTGCAACTCGACACCCTGGTGTCCGACACCAGGAAAAATGTGCAAAAAGTGGGCGAAGCCACGGGCATCGGGGCCAAACCCAAATGAAAACGACCCACGCAATGCGGGTTCAGGCGGGATGCATGTTCATTAACGATGCATTGGTGCATCCTTGTTTGCGTGAGTCCCTATGAAGTTCTCCGTATTCCAGATCAGCCGCCGCGGCGGGCGTGAGAAGAACGAAGACCGCATGGGTTACTGCTACACGCGCGAATCGGGTCTGTTTGTGCTGGCGGACGGCATGGGCGGGCACCCTGAGGGCGAAGTGGCCGCGCAAATTGCGCTGCAAACCATCTCGGCCCTGTTCCAGCGCCAGGCCAGGCCGCAGCTCGAAAATGTGCAGGAGTTCCTGTCGTCTGCCCTGCTGGCGGCCCACCACCAGATCCTGCGCTATGCCTCGGGCAAAGGCATGCTCGACACGCCGCGCACCACGCTGGTGGCTGCCGTGGTGCAGGCGGGCGCTGCGTCGTGGATCCATTGCGGCGATTCGCGCCTGTACATGGTGCGCGGTGGCGAGCTGCTGACCCGCACGCGCGACCATTCCTATCTTGAGCTGCGCAATGCACCGCCGCCGGGCCTGGAGCGCATCAACCGCAACGTGCTGTTCACCTGCCTGGGCTCGCCCACCAAGCCCATCTACGATGTCACCGGCCCCGTGTACCTCGAGCAGGGTGACCGCATTTTGCTGTGCTCGGATGGCCTGTGGGGCACGCTCAGCGATGAAGATATCGTCACCGAGCTGGGCCAGCATACGGTGTCGCATGCGGCGCCCGAACTGGTGGAGGCCGCGCTGCGCAGGGCGGGCGAGGGCAGCGACAACGTCACCGTGGTGGCTATGGAGTGGGAAACCCCCGATGCGTTCGAGTCCACGCAGGGCGTGTCCACCGACAGCATCAGCGACGACGTGTTCGCCTCGACCATCCAGGCCGGCCCCCTGGATGGTCTGGTGGACGACCTCGATGACGACGCCATCGAGCGTTCGATTGCCGAGATCAACGAAGCCATCCGCCGCTCTGCTGCGCGCAAGGCCTGAAAAGGCTGAGAGTCTTCTGCGCATGCCCGCCCAACACGCCCAACACGCCAAAACGCACCCGCTCGTTGTTGCAAATGCGCGCCCTGGCCCAAGCTTTGGCTGTGCCGTGCGCCTGAATCGGGCGCGTTGTGGGGCGTGGTAGCGCGTTGCTCGCCCATGCCAAAAATCACGGCGACGCCCATCCTGGGGCCGGTGGCCGCCATGTCGGTGGGCATCGTGCAGGGCACGCCGCTGCTGGATTTGGAATATGTGGAAGACATGGGCTGCGATACCGACATGAATGAGGTGATGACGGTATCGCAGCCCATTTCATGGAAATGCAGGGCACGGCCGAGGGCGTGGCCTTTACCCGCGCCGAGATGGACCAGCTGCTGGCATTGGCCGACAAGGGCATCGCCAAACTGGTGGGCCTGCAACAACAATAGCTATTAAATTAATAGCTGGTTGCGCTTTATCCATAAGCGCTAGAAGCCATTTTGACTATGAAACTGGTTCTCGCATCCAACAACCGCGGCAAGCTGGCCGAGCTGCAGGCCATGCTGGCGCCCCTGGGCATCGAACTGGTGCGCCAGGCCGACCTGGGCGTGGGCGAGGCCGAAGAGCCGCACCGCACCTTCGTCGAGAACGCCCTGGCCAAGGCCCGCTTTGCCTCGGCGCATACCGGCCTGCCCGCGCTGGCCGACGACGCCGGCCTGTGCGTGGACGCCTTTGGCGGCCTGCCGGGCGTGGACACGGCCTACTACGCCACGCAATTCGGCTATGAAAAAGGCGACGACACCAATGTGCGCGCCCTTTTGGAGCAGATGCAGGGCCAGGACAACCGCCGCGCCGCCATGGTCAGCACCCTGGTCGCAGTGCGCAGCCCGCAAGACCCCGAACCCCTGATCGCCGTGGGCCGCGTGGTGGGCGAGATCACGCGCGAGCCGCGCGGCAGCAATGGCTTCGGCTTCGACCCCGTGATGTTCATCCCCGAATTCGGCCAGACCTTTGCCGAACTGCCCACCGAGGTCAAGAACGCCCACAGCCACCGGGGCCG
>WOZN01000097.1 GCA_011620245.1 Acidovorax sp. | reverse complement strand
CGCACTGGATCTGCGAGAACGCCAAGAGCACGCGCGCCTACCTCAAGCGCATCGAGCCCCTGCACCCGCTGGCCGCATCGCTGCAGCAGCACACCATCACCGAGCTGCCGCGCGAGGTCCACAAGAAAGGCGACCATGGCGACAAGGGATCGGCGCCGTTCGACGCCCGCCCGCTGCTGGCTGCCGCCCTGTTGGGGCACGACATGGGCCTGATCAGCGAAGCGGGCATGCCCGCTGTGGCGGACCCGGGCTCGTCCGTGGTGCGCGCGGCGCACGACCTGGGCATTCCGGTGGTACCGCTGGTAGGCCCCGTCTCGCTGCTGCTGGCGCTGGCCGCCAGTGGCCTGAACGGCCAGAATTTCGCCTTCGCCGGCTACCTGCCGCAAGACGCGCAGGAGCGCAGCCAGCGCATTCGCGCACTGGAATCCGTAGCCCTCAGGACGGGACAGACGCAACTCTTCATCGAAACCCCCTACCGCAACGCGGCGCTGTGGCAGGCCCTGGTGCAGACGCTGCAGCCCCACACGCGGCTGGCATTGGCAGGGGGGCTGACCTTGCCCCAGGTGCAGATCCGCAGCCAGCTGGTGCGCCAGTGGCGCCAGCAGGCAATTCCCACGGACAACCGCACGCCCGTGGTGTTTGCCTTTGGCCGCTAGCGTGTGCTAGCGTGTAATTGCGTAAATTAACGACAGTGTTTCGAAGCCGGGTTCCCCGAACCTCGCGCTTGCGCCACACGAAGGGGGCGGCCTTGTCGTTGTATGCAGCGGTGAAGTCATGGATGGCTTGAGTGAGTTGCCGGGCGCTTGAGACGCCTGCATTGTTCAGCGTCTTGCGCTGGAAGACGCCCTCTTGGCGCGATCACTGCGCTAATTGCTTGTTTTTATTGGCGGAAGCTCAGGGATTCGAACCCTGGAACCCTTGCGGGTTGCCGGTTTTCAAGACCGGTGCAATCGACCACTCTGCCAAGCTTCCAAATTCTTCCTACGGAGGTTTTCAAGACTGCTGGCTTAAACCCAAGACTGCTGGTTTAAACCACTCACCCAAGTCTCCGGGCTGGAAGCCGCATATTCTAGTGTAGTGTTCGACGCTATGCGGCACATAAAACCGCGCCTTTGGGCGCATGGCGGCGTTGCAAATCCTCGCGATAGCTACGGCTATCGCTGCGGTTTGCGCCTTGCCCTGCGCCCAAACGCATCGCTTTTATTTGTGCCGCCAAGCATCGAACACCACACTAGCCGCCCGCCAGCGCTGGTTTGTGCGGCACGCGCCGGCCGTCCACCATGGCCGCGCGCATGCCAGGCACTGCAGCTCACATGCCCAGTGACTTGAGCAGTTCTTCGGTGTCGCTGGAGGGCACGGGGGGCAGGGGCAGTTCTGCATCTGGCCGGGTCTGCGCCATCAGCGCGTCGGGATCGGGGGTTTCCTGTGGCTCAAAGTCATACAGCTTGATGAACTCGGTGCGGTCGATCGCCAGTTCCAGATAGAAGATGTTGTTGTTGCCGGTATAAAAAGTCACACGCCGGGCCTCGGGCTTGTCCAGATTGGCGTCCACGCTCAGCATCACCTGCTTGTTCAGCACCAGCATCTTGGGCTGGTTTTGCGTGATGTGGGTCTGCAGCTCGCGCCGCACCTTGCCGGTGAAATCGCCCACCACCTGGTTCATGAGTTCGCCCATCACGTTGCTCACTTCGTCGGAGGTGTAGGACGTGACCAGGTCGTCTTTCGACATGCCCATGTTCAGCAGATAGCTCTGGTACAGCTCCATGGCGGCCGGTGCCGAGAAATTGATGATGACCAGGCCCGAGAAGCCGCCATCGAACAGCACAAAGCAGCCAATGTCGGGCTTGAGGCAGGTTTTGGTGATGCGCTGCACCATGCCGGAATAGTGGATATGGCCTTGCGTGGCCACGTTCAGGACGCGGGTGACCGAGTTGCACAGACTGATCAGCAGATCTTCGGTGCCGTAAACGACGGATGTTTCTGGGGTGCTCATGGTGCGAAATGTTGGGGGCCGTAGAAGATGACTGGTGTGCACAGCATAGGTGACGAATGGGCTGGAACGCCAACGATATGCGTGGTTGGCCTGGGTTGGCACCTGGACAGGGCGATGTCAACCGATACGTTACTGATGTTGGTGTGTGTTTTTGGTGTGTGTTTTCTACGAATTTCTGTTGTTCACGGGCTTGAGCAGCACCACCAGTGCGCCCGCGCCGCCATCGATGGGCCGCGCCTGCACAAAGGCCAGCACCTCGTTTTTTTGCACCAGCCAGCGCTGCACCCGGCTTTTGAGCACGGGGCTTTTGCCCGGTGAGCCCAGGCCCTTGCCGTGCACCACGCGCACGCAGCGCAGTCCGGTCTTGTGCGCGTGGCGGATGAACTGGCCCAGGGCCTCGCGGGCTTCATCCACGCGCAGCCCGTGCAGATCCAGTTGGCGCTGAATGCTCCAGCGCCCGGCGCGCAGGCGCTGCGTCACTTCCATGCCAATGCCGGGGCGGCGAAAGCTGAGCTGGTCGTCGGTATCGAGCAGGGAGCTGACATCGAAATCGTCGCTGATGGATTCAAGCAGCACGCGCTCTTCGTCCAGCCAGTGCTGCATGGGCAGTGGCGGTGGCCGGCGGTGCCGCAGGCGCGCCAGGTTGGGGTTGCGCAGCGGTGTGACCGGGCCCACGCTGCGGCTGAACAGATGGCGCTCGGCATCCAGCCGGGCAGCGGCCTCGCGCCGGGCCCTGGCCTGCGCTTCGGCGCGATCGTGCTCTTCGCGCAACTGGCGGGCCACGCTGGCCAGGTCGTGCAGGTCGTGCAGGTCGTGGATGCGCAGGCTGGCGCGGCGCGGCGCCGGGGCGGGGCGGCGGGGTTGGGCGGGCGCTGTGTGCCGGGGCGTTTCGGCAGCGGGCGGCGGTGCCGATGGGCGGACCTGGCTGGCCGCGGCCCGGCGTGCTGCAGCGGCTGCAGTGGCCGCACGGCGCACCGCGCGTGGGGCATCCGCTTCGCCCGAAGGGGGCGTTGCAGGTGGTAGTGCGGGCGCCGCTGCAGGGGAATGGGTTCGCGCCGCTGCACGCGCCAGCGCGGTGGCCAGCGCGCCCGGGCTGTCTGGTTCCGCCGGGCCGGGGGGCGCTGCAGTCCTGGGCGGCATCACACCAGCCCTTTTTCGGCCATCGACAGGGCCTGGCCCGGCGCCACGATGACATGGTCGAGCACGCGCACGTCCACCAGCGCCAGCGTGGTTTTCAGGGTTTGTGTCAATGCCTCGTCGGCCCGGCTGGGCTGCACGCTGCCGCTGGGGTGGTTGTGCGCCAGCACCACGGCAGCGGCCTGGTAATGCAGGGAGCGCAGCACCACCTCGCGCGGGTACACGCTGGTCTGCGTGAGCGTGCCCCTGAAAAGCTCTTCCATGGCCAGCAGGCGGTTCTGGCTGTCGAGAAACAGCACGGCAAACACCTCGTGGCCCTTGGCGGCCAGATGCAGCTGCAGGTAATGCTTGACGGCGTCGGGCGAGTCGAACACCTCGCGCTCGCGCAGTTGCTGCGCCAGCGCGCGGCGGGCCAGCTCCAGCACGGCCACCAGCTCGGCGCGCTTGGCGGGGCCCAGGCCCTTGATGCGTTCCAGGTCGGCCGCGCTGGTGTGCAGCAGGCCGGCCATGCCGCCAAAGCCGCCCCCGGGCTGACCGGTGGCTGCGTCCACCGCGGGCGGATCGAGCAGTTCTTGCGCCATCTGCAGCACGCCCTTGCCCACGATGCCGGTGCGCAGCAAGATGGCCAGCAGCTCGGCATCGGCCAGCGCCGCGGGGCCGCGTGCCAATAGTTTTTCGCGGGGCTGGGCATCGGAGGGCAGGTCTTTGAGGGGCATGGCGCTGGAGGGGTAGGGTGCCCGCCGAAAGGGCGGCGGGCGTAGGGCTTTGCCCGGTTTTCTACAATGCAGGCCAGTTTATCGGGACTTTCATGACATCCACCGCTGCCTCCCATCCCTCCGTCCAGTCCGGCTCTTTCCTCACGCTGCACTACCGCCTGGCCGGTCCGGCTGGGGATGTGATCAACACTTTTGAGGACAAACCCGCCACCTTGTCGTTGGGCACGGGCGAGTTGTCGCCCGCCATGGAGCAGCGCCTGCTGGGCCTGCCCGAAGGTACGCACGCCACGTTCGAGCTGGCCGCCGGCGAAGCCTTTGGCGAGCGCAATGCCGACATGCAGCAGTGGGTGGCGCGCAAACTGCTCAACGAGCTGGGTGACCCTGACGAGAAATACAGCGTGGGCGATGTGGTGCAGTTCCCCACGCCCGACGGGCAGGGCAGCTACGCGGGCGCCGTGATGCAGGTGCGTGACGACGGCGCCGTGCTGTTTGACTTCAACCACCCGCTGGCAGGCCAGCCGGTGACGTTTGAAGTGCAGATCATCGGCGTGCTCTGAGCCATGCAGAAACCGCAAGAAATATTGCTGGCCGAGCCACGCGGCTTTTGCGCTGGCGTGGACCGCGCCATCGAGATCGTCGAGCGTGCGTTGCAAAAATTTGGCCGACCTATCTACGTGCGCCATGAAATCGTGCACAACACCTATGTGGTCAACGACCTCAAGGCCAAGGGCGCGATTTTTATCGAAGAGTTGTCCGACGTGCCGCCCGGCGCCACGCTGGTGTTCAGCGCCCACGGCGTGAGCCGCGCGGTGCAGCAGGAGGCCCAGGCGCGCGGCTTCAGCATCTTCGACGCCACCTGCCCGCTGGTGACCAAGGTGCATGTCGAGGTGGCCAAGCTCGCCAAAGAGGGCTACGAGTTCATCATGATCGGCCACAAGGGCCACCCCGAGGTGGAGGGCACCATGGGCCAGCTCGACCACGGCATCCACCTGGTGGAAGACGTGGCCGACGTGGCCCGCGTGCAGCCCGCGCAGACCGAAAAGCTGGCCGTGGTGACACAGACCACGCTGAGCGTGGACGACGCGGCCCAGATCACCGCCGCCGTGCGCGCGCGCTTCCCCGCGGTGCGCGAACCCAAGCAGCAGGACATCTGCTACGCCACGCAAAACCGGCAGGACGCCGTCAAGCTGCTCAGCCCGCAGGTGGACGTGGTGATCGTGGTGGGCAGCCCCACCAGCTCCAACAGCAACCGCCTGCGCGAACTGGCGGCCCGCCTGGGCACCACGGCCTACATGGTGGACAGTGCGGACGAGTTGCGCCACGAATGGTTCGACGGCATTGCCCGCGTGGGCCTCACGGCCGGCGCGTCGGCGCCCGAAATTCTGGTGCAGCGGGTGATCGAACGCATCAAGGCGCTGGGCGCGGTGTCGGTGCGCAAGATGCGCGGCATCGAGGAAGCCATCAAGTTCCCGCTGCCCAAAGGCCTCAGGATCGACCCGGCCACCGGTCTGGAAATTTCCGAGCGCCGGCCCGAGACAGGGCCAGCGGGGCATTGATCGATTCTTTGCGGTTGCTACTGTATTGATAGCTGCTTGCGCTTGATGGGCGTGCGTTAGAGGCCAATTTGACTCAAATTTCACACGGCAGCCACTACAGCGGCACCGCAGGCCCGCTCCACAAATCCAGCGGCGGGTCGGCCGCCACGGCCCGCAAAATGTCGGTGCGCGCGATGAAGCCCGACAGCACGCCGGCTTCATCGGTCACCGGCAGGCCCGGCAGCCCGGTGTCGAGCAGCACGGCGGCCACGCGGCGCAGCCCGGTATCGGCGGCCACCGTGGGCACGGGGCTCACCATGACCTCCGACACCGGGCGGCGCGCCAGGTCAATGGCCTTTTTCACGGCGCCGGGTTCGGGCAGCAGATTGAGCGGCGCCATGTCGGCCCGCAGCAGCAGCCCGATCACGCGGCCCAGCGCATCGACCACCGGGGCCTGCGCCACCTGGTGCTCGGCCAGGAAATGCCATGCATCGGTCACGCGCAGGTCTGGGGGCACGCTCAGGGCGGGCGTGGTCATCACGTCGCGCACCTGCGTCAGGGGCTGGCGTGCCGGCTGGGGGCCTTGCCCGGCCTGCACATAGGCGCTGACCGCGCCTTGCGTGCGCAGGTTGACGGCCGGCGTAGCAGGCCCTGGCAGGGGGGCAGGCCTGGTGGATGAGAAGGCGCCATCCACCTGAGGGTCTTCTGCGTGCAGTCCCCGAGGTCGCTCCACGCGCCGCACCGCCGCAATCTGCGCCAGATTTTCTGGCCCCCCGCGGTACATCTGGCCTGACGGGCCAAACACAAAAAACATGGCTTGCCTCCTGCGGGCCGTTCGCAGCCCTTGTGGTCATGTTATCGGCATGCCCTGCCGCGCACTGCAACGCCGCGTGGATCAGCTTAGGTTACGCAAATAAGGATGCCACGCCGGTACGTGCCTTTGTGGCAGGCGGCTTGCCTGGGCCTGTTTTGCGCAGGTCATGGTTGTGTTGCGCCCCGCCTGGCCCACCCTGCACTGGGGCAGACAAGCCACCCCCTAAAATCACGCCATGCTTGACATTCTTCTTCTCCGCAAAGACCTCGACACCGCCATCGCGCGTTTGGAAACCCGCAAAAAGCCCCAGGCCTTCCTGAACGTGGAAGCGTTCCAGGCGCTGGAATCCGAACGCAAGACGCTGCAGACCCGCACGGAGGAATTGCAAGCCCAGCGCAACCAGCTGTCCAGGCAGATCGGCATGCTCATGGGCAAGGGCGATAAAGACGGCGCCGAAGCCGCCAAGGCCCAGGTGGCCGCGTCCAAAGTGGAGCTGGAACAATCCGCCGCCCGCCTGGAGCAGATCCAGGCCGAACTGCAGGCCATGCTGATGGCCGTGCCCAATCTGCCGCACGAGAGCGTGCCCGTGGGCGCCGATGAAACCGGCAACGTGGAACTGCGCCGCTGGAGTCCCGACGACAAAGGCCCGCGCAACTTCGATTTCGAGGTCAAGGACCATGTGGATGTAGGCACCCCGCTGGGCTTGGACTTTGACATGGGCGTGAAGCTGTCGGGCTCACGCTTCACGGTGATGAAAGGCCAGATCGCCCGCCTGCACCGCGCGCTCAGCCAGTTCATGCTGGACGTTCAGACCCAGGAACACGGCTACACCGAGTGCTACGTGCCTTACGCCGTCAATGCCGACTCGCTCAAGGGCACGGGCCAGTTGCCCAAATTTGAAGCCGACCTGTTCGCCGCCAA
Source organism: Acidovorax sp. (assembly GCA_011620245.1). Classification (GTDB taxonomy): domain Bacteria; phylum Pseudomonadota; class Gammaproteobacteria; order Burkholderiales; family Burkholderiaceae_C; genus Acidovorax. The sequence goes on along the minus strand of WOZN01000097.1, from coordinate 1,217 downwards.
AAAGGGCGGCCAGGACGGCGAGCCCGTGCCCGACAACGCCGCGCTCTACCTCATCCCCACCAGCGAAGTGCCGCTGACCAATTTCGTGCGCGACGTGGTGGTGGCTGAATTAGAGCTGCCCATCAAGCTCACGGCCCACACGCCGTGCTTCCGCTCCGAGGCGGGAAGCTACGGGCGCGACACGCGCGGCATGATCCGCCAGCACCAGTTCGACAAGGTCGAGATGGTGCAGGTGGTGCACCCCGAACACAGCAATGCCGCGCTGGAGCAGATGGTCGGCCATGCCGAGGCCGTCCTGCAGAAGCTGCAGCTGCCCTACCGCGTGGTGGCGCTGTGCAGCGGCGACATGGGCTTCAGCGCCGCCAAGACCTACGACCTGGAAGTCTGGCTGCCGGCGCAGAACAGCTATCGCGAGATCAGCTCGTGCAGCAACTGCGAAGCCTTCCAGGCGCGGCGCATGCAGGCGCGCTTTCGCCCCATCGTCAACGGACAGCAGGGCAAGACCGAGTTCGTGCACACGCTCAACGGCTCCGGCCTGGCGGTGGGGCGCACGCTGGTCGCGGTGCTGGAGAACTACCAGCGCGCCGACGGCAGCATCGAACTGCCGCCGGTGCTGTGGCCGTACATGGGTGGCCTGAAGGAGTTGCGGGCATGAGCTTGGCCCGACGCCTGCTGGCCGCCTACGACGCGGGCAGCCTGCTGCCGCTGCCGTCGTCGGAGGACGCTGCGTTCGCCATGCCTGCAGCCTTTGCCGCCGCCGATGCCCTGCGCACGCTGCGCATCGCGCGCGGCGAACAGCCGGCGGGCTGCAAGATCGGCTTCACCAACCGCAGCATCTGGGAACGTTATGGCGTGCATGAGCCGATCTGGGGCCCGGTGTGGGACAGCACCGCCACCTTGCTCGACGGTGCTTCTGTGAGTGTGTCTTTGCGCGGCCTGTCGCAGCCGCGGCTGGAACCCGAAGTGGTGTTCGGCTTTGCGCGCGCGCCACGCGCCGGCATGAGTCTGGCCGAACTGCAGGGCTGCCTGGACTGGGTGGCGCACGGTTTCGAGATCGTGCACACGCACTTCGAGGGCTGGCGCTTCACCGCCGCCGACACGGTGGCCGACTTCGCGCTGCACGGCCGGCTGGTCGTGGGCCCGCGCGTGCCGGTGCCGGGATGGGCCTGCTGGCCGAGGACCTGGCGGCGCTGCGTGTGGAACTGTCCAGTGAGGGC
>WOZN01000164.1 GCA_011620245.1 Acidovorax sp. | reverse complement strand
CACCTCACACAACACCTTCGTGACTTTGCCTGCCGCATTGCGCCGCGCTGCGGTGTGGGGCCTGCTGCTGGCCCTGGTGCTCGCGCCCTCGCTGGGCCGCTGGCACCAGGTGCTGCACGCTACCCCGGCGCCAGCGGTTGCCGCGCTGCACGATGACGGCGGGGCCGGCGGCGCTGTCCACGCCACCCCCGCCACCCATGCCACGCACGCATCCAGCCTGCTGGCCGCGCTGTTCCCGGGCCATGCGCCCATCGATTGCCTCTTGCTCGACCAGCTGGCCCTGGGCACCGCATTGCCTTGCAATGCGCCGGTGCTGCCCGCAGCTGCCCCGGCCGTGGCGCCCGGCGCACCCGCGCCCGAGCGCATGGCCGTGCGGCATGTCGCGCAGTTCCAGGCCCGGGGGCCACCGGCCCTGTTGGGCTGATCCAGCGCGCCACTGCGCGCCGCCGCCCGCCATTGCGTGGGCGCACACCGTGTGGCAAACGCGCCAATGACTCCTGATTTCATAGCTGCCAGCGCTTGACCATCAAGCGCTAGAGGCATTTTTCATTCATATCCTGCGCCATTCGCGCAGACCGGTATGCCGTGCCCCCATGCCTGCCAGGCGGGTTGCGCCATGCCTTTTTGACCCACACACCATGACTGCCATTTTTGCATCCCTCACCCTTCACGCGCGCCACCCCGTGGCCCTTGCCGCCTGGCTGGCCCTGGCTGGCAGCAGCCTGGCCCATGCCGCAGACGCTGCTCCCGCCGCCGCGCCTGCCGCCAGCCTGCCCCCGGTTACCGTCTCTGCCAGCGGCCTGCAACTGGGCGCCAATGAAATGACCACGCCCGTCACCGTGCTGGAGGGCGACGAACTGGTGCGCCGCCGCGAGGCCACCTTGGGCGAGACACTGGGCAGCGAGCCCGGCATCACCAGCAGCCACTTCGGCGCAGGCGCCAGCCGCCCCATCATCCGGGGCATGGACGGCCCGCGCGTCAAGGTGCTGAGCGACGGCGCCGAACTGCACGACGCCTCCACCATCAGCCCCGACCACGCCGTGGTGTCCGAGCCGTTGCTGGCCACGCAGATCGAGGTGTTGCGCGGCCCTTCGGCCCTGGTCCATGGCAACGGCGCCGTGGGCGGCGTGGTCAACGTGCTCGATGGCAAGGTGCCCACCGCCATCCCGCAAAAGGGCGTTGAAGGCAGCGCCGAGCTGCGCGCCAACACCGGCGCAGGCGAGGGGGCGGGGGTCTTCTCGCTGACCGGCGGCGCGGGCAACCTGGCCGTGCACGTGGAAGGCGTGGCGCGCGACGCGGACGACTACCGCGTGGGCAAAGGCTGGCCGGGTGGCAACAAGGTGCCGGGCAGCTTCAACCGCACCGACACCGGCAGCGTGGGCCTGTCGTGGGTGGGCGACCAGGGCTACCTGGGCGCGGCCTACACGCGCCAGACCGCCAAGTACGGCCTGCCGGGGCACAACCACAGCTTTGATGGCTGCCACACCCATGGCGACCAACTGCATTGCGGCGCCCATGCGGGCCCAGGGGAAGACGGCCACGATCACGGCGCTGCAGTGGGCGATGTGCCCGTGGTGGACTTGCGTAGCGAACGCCTGGACATCCGTGGTGAGCTGCGCAACCCGTTCGCAGGCTTCTCGGCCCTGCGCCTGCGCGCGGGCGTGACGGACTACGTGCACGATGAAGTCGAAGACGGCGCCATCAGCACCACCTTCAAGAACAAGGCCTACGACACCCGCATCGAGCTGCAGCACGAGCCCATCGCCGGGTTCAAGGGAGTTGTCGGCCTGCAGACCTCGCAGCGCAAGTTCAGCGCCGAGGGCGGAGAAGCCTATGTAGAACCCACCGTCACGCGCAAGACCGGGCTGTTTGTGCTGGAGGAGTACCGCTGGAACGACTGGCGCTTTGAAGCCGCCCTGCGCCACGACCGCCAGACGGCCAAAGCCGAAACCAGCAACATCGAGCGCAGCCACAACGGCACCTCCGCATCACTGGGCGCGGTGTGGAAGTTCACGCCCGGCTACCAGCTGGGCACCTCGTTCACCCGCGCCAGCCGCGCCCCATCGGCCGAAGAGCTGTACGCCCAGGGCCTGCACATGGCCACCAGCACCTACGAGCGTGGCAGCGCCGACCTGCGCTCTGAAACCTCGCAGAACATCGACCTGAGCCTGAAGAAGACCAGCGGCGACACCACCTTTGGCGTCAGCGTGTTCAAAAACCGCATCAGCAACTACATCTACGGCCGCACGCTCGACGAAGTGGATGGCCTGCAACTGCTGCAATACAGCCAGCAGGATGCCACCTTCACCGGCATCGAAGGCCAGTTGCGCCAGCGCATCACCCGCAACCTGGGCGTCACCCTGTTCGGCGACACCGTGCGCGCCAAGCTCGACGGCGGCGGCCTGCTGCCGCGCATCCCGTCCAGCCGCGCCGGCGTGCGGCTGGACGGCAACTGGAACGCCTGGGACGGCCAGGTCGAATGGGTGCAGGTGGCCCGCCAGAACCGCGTGGCCGAATTCGAGACCGCCACGCCGGGCTACGGCATGCTCAACCTGGGCGTGAGCTACAACAGCCAGTTTGGCAATGGCACGCCCTGGCAGGTGTATCTGAAGGCCAACAACCTCACGGACCGGCTGGCGTACGCGCACACCAGCTTCATCAAGAACGCAGCGCCGCTGCTGGGGCGCAACGTGACGGTGGGTGTGCGGGTGGCGTTTTGATGCGGCGAGATCGTGAACGTTAAGGCTTGCCAAGAAATGACCTTGCAGGTCTTGTCCAAAACCCTTGTTCAGCTTCGGCTGTCTGGTGGGTGGCCTTTGGTGCCTCTTGTGCTTGGTGCAAGCAAGAAGGGCAGGTATCCAAAAAATCCCTGGGGCAATTGGTGGTGCAGCATTCAAACACTGGTTATATTCACAGTGTTTTCGTTTTTTGAATCCCTTGCCCCACCATGTCTGCGCCACGCCCCCATTTTCGGGTTGCGTCCGATCTTCCGTCTGCCGTGCCCGGTGTCTGGCATGCGGACGCATTGGGCGCGGGCCCACAGTCAGCGCAGCCCACGGGGTACGCGCTGCTCGATGCGCAACTGCCGGGTGGTGGCTGGCCAGTGGGGGCGTTGAGCGAGGTATTGCAACCCATGGCCGGCCTGCACGAATGGCAGCTGGTGCTGCCCGCACTGGCGCAGGCGGCGGCCCGGCGCGTGGGGGCCGTGGTGGTGGTGGCGCCACCATATGAGCCTTTTGGCCCGGCGCTCAAGGCGCAGGGGCTGTCGGCCGAGCGGGTGTGTGTGGTGCGGGCCGATGGCGCCAAGGCCGCGCTCTGGGCGGCCGAACAGGCGCTGCGCTGCCGTGATGTGCTGGCCGTCATGGCCTGGTTGCCGCAGGCACAAGCGGCGGCCTTGCGCAGGCTGCAACTGGCTGCGGCGCAGCAGCAGCAGTTGCTGTGGGTGTTTCGCCCGGTCAGTGCCGCCCGTCAGGCGTCGCCGGCCTTGCTGCGGCTGCAGGTGCAGGGGCTGGCCCTGCCGGGGGATGCCGCCGCATCGCCCGGCATGCAGGTGCAGATTCTCAAGCGCCGGGGGCCGCCTTTGGTACAGGGGCTTGATCTGCCAGGCTGCCACCCCCGGCTGGCGCAGGTGCTGGCTGCGCAGGCCGGGCGCCGGCGCGCAGCGCAGTGGATGGCCAATGCAATGATGGAGGTGCGCAGCAACGCAGCGGTGCCGATACGCCCGGCGCTGGCACCTGTGATGGCCGGGGCCGAGAGGAGGGGCCATGCACTGGATCGCAATGCCGTTGCCGTGGTGCGATGAGCCTGCGGCACCTCCGGGCGCCGCCGTGCAAACTGCGGCGGCGGGCTGGTGGGCTTTGCGCTTTACGCCGCGCGTGGCGCTGGTGGATGGCGAAGCCGTGCTGCTGGAGGTGTCCACCACCGAACGGCTCTGGGGCGGGCGCGATGCCTTGCTGGCGCAGTTGCTGCAGGCCTGGGCGGACGCATCCGGCGGGCTGCCTGATCACATTGCCACCCGGGAATTGGGGGCGCAACCGCCTGGCACACCCACGGTATGGGGCTGCGGCCCTACGGCCCTGGTGGCGCAGGCCCGGCTGCGCATGGCGCTGGCAGGGCGTGCGCCACCCGGGCAGGGCGTGGAGGGCTTGCCCCTGCACACCTTGACCGCCCTGCGCCCGCATGCGGCCAGCCTGGAGCGCATGGGTTGCCGCACCTGGGGGGCGTTGCGGGCGCTGCCGCGTGCCGGGGTGGCCAGGCGTTTTGGTGCCAAGGTGCTGCGGGTGCTGGACCAGGCCCTGGGCGATGCCCCCGAAGCCCACGCCTGGCTGGAGCTGCCCGAGCAGTTTGCGCTGACCGCCGAGCTGCCCGCACTGGCAGAGTCGGCCGATGCGCTGCTGTGGAGCGCCAGCCGCTGCCTCACGGCATTGCAGGGCTGGCTGCAGGCGCGCCAGCAGGGCGCATTGGCGCTGGAGCTGGCCTGGCGCCATGACTTGCGGCGCATCGATGGCGTGGCCATTGCCCCCACGCAGGCCATGGCGGTGCGCACCGCCCAGGCCACGCAAGACATGGCGCACCTGCGGCGCCTGCTGTCTGAAAGCCTGGCGCGCACGGCCCTGGCCGCACCCGTCAACCAGATCACGCTGCGCCTGCTCGAATCTGCCCCGTTGCCGCACCGCAGTGCGAGTTTGCTGCCGCCCGGGGATCGTGTGGGCGGTGGTTGCGACGACCCGGGCGGAGCATCAGGCGAAGCCTTGCACCAGTTGCTCGAGCGCCTGTCGGCCCGCCTGGGCGCCGGCCATGTGATGGCCCCCGTCCTGCAGGCCGACCACCGGCCCGAGCGCATGCAGCAGTGGCGCCCTGCGGCCGAGGTGCTGGGTCAGGGCCGCGCGCACCCCGGCATCCATACCGCCGGCCCGAATGCACCTGATGCCACCCTGTGGCCCACCTGGCTGCTGCGCCCACCCCGGCGGCTGGCGGTGCAGGGCAACCGCCCCTGCCACCACGGGTTGCTGCGCCTGCTGGCGGGGCCGCACCGGTTCGAGGCGGGCTGGTGGTCGGCCGCAGACGAGGGCGCTGGCGACCCGGCATATCCCTGTGCGGGCCTGGCGCTGCGCGACTATTTTGTGGCGCACAACGATGTGGCGGGGCTGGTGTGGGTGTTCCGCGAGCGGCTGGCGCCGCAAGCAGGTGGCGCGGTGCAAGAGGGCGTGGTGCAAAAAGGCGTGGTGCAAAAAGACGTGGTGCCTGCCGCGCAGCCGCAGCGCTGGTTCCTGCACGGCATCTTTGGGTGAGACCATGGCATCTGCCCGCATGCCGTCCGCGATGTCCGCTGCGCCAGGGGGCGCCATGCCACCCCCTGCGCCACCCCCTGCGCCATTGCCGGGCTACGCCGAGCTGCATTGCCTGTCCAACTTCAGTTTCCAGCGCGGCGCATCCCATCCGAAGGAACTGGTGGCCCGTGCCGCCCAACTGGGTTACCAGGCCCTGGCGCTCACCGATGAATGCTCGGTGGCGGGTGTGGTGCGCGCCTGGGAGGCGGCCAGGGAATGTGGTCTGCACCTCATCGTGGGCAGCGAGTTTGTGTGGGGCGACCTGCGGCTGGTGGCCCTGGCGCGGGATGCGCAGGGATGGGGCAATCTGTGCGAGTTCATCACCGCAGCCCGCGCGGCGGCGCCCAAGGGGCAATACCACGTTGGCCCCGGCAGCCCCTTGCGCCTTCTGGAGGGGTGTGAGTTGCTGCTGGCCCCGTGTCGCGAACGTTTTGATGCTTCTGATTTTGTAGCTGTCAGCGCTTGCGTATCAAGCGCTAGAGGCCAATTTGGCTCAAACTTTGACGACCACCTCTGGCTGGCGGTGGAGTTGCACCTGGCCCCGGACGACAGCCTGTGGCTGGCCACGCTGCAGCGCGCGGGTGCGGCGCTGGGCCTGCCGCTGGTGGCAGCGGGCGATGTGCACATGCACGCCCGCTCGCGCAAGCCGCTGCAGGACGTGATCACCGCCGTGCAGCGGGGCTGCAGCGTGGCCGACTGTGGCTTTGCCCTGCAGCCCAATGCCGAGCGCCACCTGCGCCAGCGCGTGCGCCTGGCGGGCATCTACCCGCCCGAACTGCTGGCCGCCACGCTCACGGTGGCAGCGCGCTGCACTTTCAGCCTGGGCGAGATCCGCTACCAGTATCCGATGGAGACCGTGCCCCAGGGCATGACGCCGGCCCAGGCATTGGCCTGGCTGGCAGAGGAGGGGGCCCGCGGCCGCTACCCGCAAGGGGTGCCCGGCTGGATTGCCGCGCAGATCCGCAAGGAGCTTGCGCTGATTGCGCACTGCCAGTACGAGATGTATTTCCTCACGGTGCACGACATCGTGCGCTTTGCGCGCAGCCAGGGCATCCTGTGCCAGGGGCGGGGCTCGGCCGCCAACTCGGTCGTCTGTTATGTGCTGGGCATCACGGCGGTTGCCCCCGAAGATTCTCACCTGCTGTTCGAGCGCTTCATCAGCAAGGAACGCAGCGAGCCGCCCGACATCGATGTGGACTTCGAGCATGACCGGCGCGAAGAGGTCATCCAGTACATCTATGCCAAATACGGCCGCGAGCGCGCCGCCATCACCGCGGTGGTCACCACCTACCGCACGCGCAGCGCCCTGCGCGATGTGGGCAAGGCGCTGGGCGTGGTGCCGGCCCTGGCCGATGCGTTTGCCAAAGACCACCACTGGTTTGACGAAGACATTGCCACCGACCGCCTGCAGGAACTGGCCGGCGCGCTGGGCCTGCCGCTGTCGGCGCACCAGGCCGCGCTGTGGCTGGAGCTGGCCCGGCAGCTCCAGGGCTTTCCGCGCCACCTGAGCCAGCATGTGGGCGGCTTCGTGCTCACCGAGGGCAAGCTCACGCGCCTGGTGCCGGTAGAGCCGGCGAGCATGCAGGGCCGCAGCGTCATCCAGTGGGACAAGGACGACCTGGACACCATGGGGCTGCTGAAAGTCGATGTGCTGGCGCTGGGCATGCTCAGCGCGCTGCGCCGCTGCCTCAACCTGCGTGCCGTGCTGCGCGGCGAGCAATGGGGCCTGGCCGATATTCCCCGCGAAGACCCCGCCACCTACGACATGGTCTGCGCGGCCGACACCGTGGGCGTGTTCCAGATCGAAAGCCGCGCGCAAATGAGCATGCTGCCGCGCCTGCAGCCCAGGGTGTTCTACGACCTGGTGGTGGAGGTGGCCATCGTGCGGCCCGGGCCCATCCAGGGCGGCATGCTGCATCCGTACCTGCAGGCGCGCGAGCGCAGGCGCAGGGGCGAGCCGCTGCAACTGGAAAAACCCGAGCTCGAAGCCGCCCTGGCGCGCACCTTGGGTGTGCCCATCTTTCAGGAACAGGTGATGCAGATCGCCATGATCGCGGCCGGCTTCACGCCGGGCATGGCGGATAACCTGCGCCGGTCCATGGCAGCCTGGAAGCGCAAAGGAGGTGTGCACCGGTTTGAAGAACCCCTCAAGAAGGGCATGGAGGCCAAGGGCTACTCTGCCGAATTCGCCGACCGCATCTTCCAGCAGATACTCGGCTTCGGTGAATACGGCTTCCCCGAAAGCCACGCCCACAGCTTTGCCTTGCTGGCCTATGCCAGCAGCTGGCTCAAATGCCACGAACCCGCGTGTTTTCTGGCCGCGCTGCTCAACTCGCTGCCCATGGGCTTTTACAGCGCCTCGCAACTGGTGCAGGACGCCCGCCGCCACGGCGTGCGCGTGCTGCCCATCGATGTGACCTGCAGCGACAGCGATTGCACGCTCGAAGGCCCGGCAGAACGCCTGCGGCCCGCCAAGGGCCTGCCCATGCCACCGCTGCTGCCACAACCGGCCGTGCGCCTGGGCCTGTGCCGGGTCGGCGGCCTGCACGCCAGCGCCATGCAGCGCCTGGTGCAGGCCCGTGCCGCTGCGCCTTTCACCGGCACCGAAGACCTGGCCCTGCGCGCCCAACTGAGCCAGCAGGACCTGCAGGCCCTGGCGGCGGCCGATGCGCTGGCCAGCCTGTCGGGCCACCGGCGCCAGCAGATGTGGGAGGCCGCCGCGCAGCACAGCGCGCCGCCCTTGCTGCGCGATGTGCCCGTGCATGAAGCGCCGCTGCAGTTGCCCGCCGCGCCCGAGGGGGAAGAAATCCTGTTCGACTACGCCGCCACCGGCCTCACGCTGCGCCGCCACCCGCTGGCCCTGCTGCGCCCCCGCCTTGCGCGCTGGCGCCTGCAGACCGCACTGCAGCTGCACGCCGCGCCCAGCGGCCGCAAGGTGCGCGCCTGCGGCATCGTCACCGTGCGCCAGCGTCCCGGCACGGCCAAGGGCACGATGTTCGTCACCCTCGAAGACGAGACTGGCCCCGTCAACGTGATCGTGTGGCCCGCGCTGGTCGAGACCTGGCGCAATGCGTTGCTGCGGTCGCAACTGCTGGCGGTGGAGGGCCTGTGGCAATGCAGCCCCCATGGCCCCGACGGCCATGCCGTGGTGCGCCACCTGGTGGCCCAGCGCTTCAAAGACCTCACACCCCTGCTGGGCCGCATGGCGCAGGCGCTGCAGGGCAGCCGGGATTTTCATTGAACCTAAAAACGGCAGTTGGATGCGCCCGCCGGTGCCGTGATCGGGGTGCC
>WOZN01000086.1 GCA_011620245.1 Acidovorax sp. | reverse complement strand
CGGCATGGGGGCGAAGAAGCTGGAAGCGTATGGGGCCGAGGTGCTGCGGGTGTGCGGGCAGTGAGGATGCTGGCCTGAACGCAGCGACCGGCGGGTGCGTCATACCGCCGCATACAGCGGTCGTTCCGCGCCGCACATCCATCGCCATCCGCACCAACAAAAACGGCGCCCATGGGCGCCGCCACTTCCTCGCAGACAATCAGGCCGCTTTGCGGCGGCGGGCGACAACCAGGCCAGCAAGTGAAAGGCTGATCAAAGCGATGGACCCGGGCTCGGGTACTGCGTTGGGTGGGTCTTTCAAAACCAGCGATGTCGTGATCAGCAAGTTGGACTGCGTGGTGTGCCGTTCAGCAAAAAAGAAATCGAAGCTGTAATCGCCAGTAGCCTTTCCGGCCATCAGCGTGTCCAGATTGACGGTTTGACTTTGAGCGCCATGCACTCCGCCAAGATCGATCCCGAGTTGCTTGTCGAAATACACCCATACATCGTCGTCGCCGGTAAAGGCAAAAGTCTGACCGGCACCCTGGATATAGCTGAAGCTCGATGCAATGGCGTAAGTGAAGTGGTAGTTGTGCGCCCTGCCCTGGTTGCCCAGCAGCACGCCGTCGATGGGGAAAAAGTTGTTGTTGGTGTACTGGTAGATGCCGTTACCGGGAACCGTCTCATTCAGCGTGAGCGAATAGGGCATGCTGTTGGCGGTGTTGGTGTACCAGTTGCTGAAGGCACCCGCACCGCTGTTGCTGATGACGCTGCTGCCCAAGGCCGTCAGGGTGGGTGATGCGCCACTCAGCGTGGACCCGACGTAACCGGGGCCCGAACTGCCGGAACCTTCAAAGTTCACGCCATCCGAATTGAAGTCACGCACCGTGCCGGTCAACGTGATCGCACCTGCGAAGGCAGTCAAGCAGGAGAAGGTCGCGAAAGTGGCAGCAAGAAAGCGTTTCATATTTGAACCTCGTTGGTGGGGTGCGTACCGAGATCGAAGCAGCTTCTGTGCCATTCGCGTATGTCGTTGATTTCATTGAAGTTGGTTTTGACAAACTGCAAAGTTGTAAAATTTTTCGACGTTTCATGGGCCCTGTGATCGCTGCATCACTTCCCGGCGAGGACTTTGCCCGCCGCGGGCAAACCGCAGCAGCTGTAGCGCAAAGAAGTTCGGCAGGCATCCCGCAACCGGCGCCAAACTGCTACTGAAATATGAGCTGTTAGCGCTTATCCCATAAGCGTTCAGGTCACTTTTCCCAACATATACCGCCAGCCTACAAGGGGTGGTCGGCGCTGGTACATTCTTCCTCCTGGAGACGGCCTGTGGGTATGCCCGCCCACCGCGCCATCCCGGCGTTCAAATACACACATGACCACCACATACCGCCCCCGCACCACGGCCGCCATCGCCGCGGCCATCACCGCCGCAATGGGCCGCGGCCCACGGCAAGGGAGCGGCAGGCGAGCCCTGCAGGCGCTGTCGCAACGGCTGTGCGCCGGCCTGCTCACCCTGGTGCTCGCAGGCTGCGCCGCGCACAGCCCGGACCTGCCGGCGCAACTGGCGCCCGACGACAGTGCCAGCGCTCGTTACAGCGCCGACCTGGACTATTGCCGCCAGAACGCCGCCCAGGTGGGCGTGCTGGCCGAAACGCTGGAAGGCCTGGTGCAGGGTGCGCTCGTGACGTCTGCGCTGGTGTGGGGCCTGGACTACGGGCATGACACGGTGCGCGACTGGGCTGCCGTGGGCGGCGTGCTCGGTGCCACGCAGGGGCTGCAGGCGCTGGAGCGGCGCCAGCGCACCGAGGCGGCCTGCATGGCGGCCCGGGGCCACGGCCCGATGGCGGCCATGCCCCGGCCGGTGCCATGGCGCCCCGCGCCCGCGCCTGCGCAGGCGCCGCCCCGCCCGGTCGGCACCGAGGCCTTCAGCGCCGAGCGCCTGGCGCGCAGCCAATCGTGCAGCGAACAGCCCGTGGCCTCGCTTGCGGCCAAGGGGCCGGGGTTCGAAACCTACAGCGTGGCCTGCACCAACGGCGATGCGCTGGCGATCCGCTGCGAGTTCGGCAACTGCAGGGTGTTGCGCTGAGGCCCGTGGTGGCCGGCGGAGCAGCATCAAAAAAGTGAGCTGCCAGCGCTTGCTGCAAGAGCGTTAGAGGCCGTTTTCACCATCAATGCAGGGCCATTCTGTTACATGCGCCTGCGCAACCCAGAGCACCTTGTGTGGCCCATTTTCCCCGGACATCATGGTGGCCCCCGCAGACAGTTCACCCACGAAAGAGGCAAACACCATGACCGCCTGGATCACGCATGAGGTTTTGAACCTGCTCACCACCGATGCTGCCCTGGGTGAGGCTCTGGGCCGAGTGGTGGGGGCCATCGACACCCGGGCGATGGACTTGGCGGCGGTGCTGGCACGCGCATTTCCGGCCTGATCGCAGAAGATGCGCCGGGGCGCCTGAAGCGGCGCCGGAACATGTCTGCCTGGTGAACTTTGAGCCAAATCGGCCGCCAGCGCTTTATTCACAAGCGCTAACAGCTATTAATATAATAGCACTATAGCCCGGCGCGCCGCTGCCCCCACAATGACAGCCATGCTTTCCATTCAAGACATTCGCGACGCGGCCACCCGGTTGCAGGGCCAGGTGCTCGACACGCCGTGCGTCGAATCGCGCACGCTGTCGGACATCGTCGGCGCCCAGGTTTTCCTGAAGTTCGAAAACCTGCAGTTCACCGCCTCCTTCAAGGAACGGGGCGCCTGCAACAAGCTCACGCTGCTCACGCCCGCAGAGCGGGCTCGTGGCGTGGTGGCCATGAGCGCTGGCAACCATGCGCAGGGCGTGGCCTACCACGCGCAGCGCCTGGGCTTGCGTGCCGTGATCGTGATGCCGCGCTTCACGCCCGGCGTGAAGGTGGAGCGCACGCGCGGCTTTGGCGCCGAGGTGGTGCTGCACGGCGACACGCTGGAGGAAGCGCGCGCCCATGCCTGCCATCTCGCCGGCACCGAAGGGCTGGTCTTCGTCCATCCCTACGATGACGAAGCCGTGGCCGCCGGCCAGGGCACGATCGCGCTGGAGATGCTGCAGGCCGTGCCCGGCCTGGACACCCTGGTCATCGCCGTGGGCGGGGGCGGGCTGATTGCCGGCATGGCCACGGCGGCCAAGGCGCTGCGCCCGGACATCGAGATCATCGGCGTGCAGACCTCGCGCTTTCCGGCCATGGTGAATGCCATCAAGGGCACGCACCACCCGCAGGGCAAATCCACAATAGCCGAGGGCATTGCCGTGGGCACGCCCGGCACCATCACGCAGGAAATCGTCAGGCGCCTGGTGGACGACCTGGTGCTGGTGGACGAGGGCGACATCGAACAGGCCGTGCTGATGCTGCTGGAGATCGAAAAGACCCTGGTCGAGGGCGCGGGCGCCGCAGGCCTGGCCGCGCTGGTGCGCTACCCCGAACGCTTTGCCGGCAAGAAGGTGGGGCTGGTGCTCACTGGCGGCAACATCGACCCGCTGCTGCTGGCCGCCATCATCGAGCGCGGCATGGTGCGCTCGGGCCGGCTGGCGCGCATCAAGGTCAGCGCGCGCGATGTGCCAGGTGTGCTGGCGCGCATCACCGCTACGGTGGCCGACGCGGGGGCCAACATCGAAGAGGTGCACCACCAGCGCGCTTTCACCATGCTGGCCGCGCAGAATGTGGAGATCGAACTGGTGCTGCAGACCCGCGGCCAGCCCCATGTGGCCCAGGTGCTGGAGGCATTGCGTGGCGCCGGCATGGAGGCGGCACTGATGTAATCGCCTTGCTACAGCTAGAATTGCACACAATTTACGCCCTTGGAGCAATTGCCATGTCTGACCACAACACCTCGCACGCCCCCGAAGCGCAATCGGACGACGCTATGGAAAGCGTTGTCTCGCTGATCCCCGTGGTGTTGCCCGCGGTGGGTGCCATCATGATCTTCCTGCTGGCCTTCATTGCCGTGAACATGACATGAGGCGTGCGCCGCCTTCACCATGAACCCCGCGCTGCGGGGTTTTTTTACGCCGCCCATTTCCGAAAGAAGCCGCCCATGCGACACGGACAAGCCCTCGTACTTTTCTCTGGCGGACAAGACTCCACCACCTGCCTGGCCTGGGCGCTGGAGCATTTCGGGCATGTCGAAACCATCGGCTTCGACTATGGCCAGCGCCACCAGGTGGAACTGCAGGCGCGCCAGCAGGTGCTGACCGCGCTGCGCGCGGAGTTTGCGCAATGGCGCGAGCGGCTGGGAGAGGACCACATGATCGACCTGGCCGTGCTGGGCCAGATCAGCGACACGGCGCTGACGCGCGAGACGGAAATCGTCATGGATGCCGCCGGCCTGCCCAACACCTTTGTGCCGGGGCGCAACCTGCTGTTCTTCCAGCTTGCAGCCGCAGTGGGCTACCGGCGCGGGCTGCACACGCTGGTGGGCGGCATGTGCGAAACCGATTTCTCGGGCTACCCCGATTGCCGCGACGACACCCTGAAGGCCCTGCAGGTGGCCGTGTCGCTGGGCATGGGCCAGCGCTTCACCTTCGAGACGCCGCTGATGTGGCTGGACAAGGCCGACACCTGGCAACTGGCGCATACCCTGGGCGGACAGGCGCTGGTGGACATCGTTCTGGAGCAGTCCCACACCTGCTACCACGGTGTGCGCGAAACGCGCCACGCCTGGGGCTATGGCTGCGGCAACTGCCCGGCCTGCGCCCTGCGCAAGGCCGGGTTTGAGCGCTGGCAGGCGTTGCAGAACTGAATTTGCAGCAAAAGCGGTCGGCATCGAGACATAACTTCATGCATTTTTTGCATTGTTTTGGCCCGTGTCTGGCAGACAAATCAGCGGCAGGTTCATAAAATCGACATCCCAGCCGACCCGCGGAAATCCGTGGCATAGCCTCCATCCCGTGGGGATGGCCCATGCACCCGCCCGCCGGCTGAGCACGAAAGCCGTTTTTTCAAAGGCAGCGCTCAGCATCTGCGCCCGGCCCTGCCGCAAGCTTGCCGGTCTGCTGCCTTTGAAAAAACTGTTTTAGGACTTGCGCAAACAAGGATGCCACAACGGTACCTGCCTTTGTGGCAGGCGGCTTGCCTGGGCCTGTTTTGCGCAAGTCATGTGTTTTTCAACTTAGGAATCTCCCCGATGAACGCACCCACGATGCAGGGCCTGAATCTCAACGCCCCCGCTTACGTCAAGAACGCCCGCCTGCTGGCCTGGGTGGCCGACATGGCTGCCCTGTGCAAGCCCGACAGCATCGTCTGGTGCGACGGCTCCAAAGACGAGTACGACCGCCTGTGCCAGCAGCTGGTCGATGCCGGCACCTTCAAGAAGCTCAACCCCGCCAAGCGTCCCGGCAGTTTTCTGGCCTGCTCCGACCCCTCCGACGTGGCCCGTGTGGAAGACCGCACCTACATCTGCTCTGAAAAGAAGGAAGACGCCGGCCCCACCAACAACTGGATGGCACCCGCCGAAATGCGCGCCACGCTCGAGACTGGCAGGTCTCCTGCGGAGCCCGCGCTGTTTGACGGCTGCATGCGCGGCCGCACCATGTACGTGGTGCCTTTTTCCATGGGCCCGCTGGGCAGCCACATCGCCCACATCGGCGTGGAACTGACCGACAGCGCCTACGTCACCGTGAACCAGCGCCTGATGACCCGCATGGGCAAGGCCGTGTACGACGTACTCGGGGTGGACGGCGAGTTCGTGCCCTGCATGCACACCGTGGGCGCGCCGCTGGCCGCTGGCGAAAAAGACACCACCAGCTGGCCCTGCAACCCCAAGGTCAAGTACATCGTGCATTACCCCGAAACGCGCGAGATCTGGTCGTATGGCTCGGGCTACGGCGGCAACGCCCTGCTGGGCAAAAAATGCCTGGCGCTGCGCATTGCCTCGACCATGGGCCGAGACCAGGGCTGGCTGGCCGAGCATATGCTGATCCTGGGCGTGACCAACCCGCAGGGCAAGAAATACCACGTGGCGGCAGCCTTCCCCAGCGCCTGTGGCAAAACCAATTTCTCGATGCTGGTGCCGCCCGAAGCCGGTTTTGCCGGCTGGAAGGTCACCACCATCGGTGACGACATCGCCTGGATCAAGCCCCATGCCGACGGCAAGATGTACGCCATCAACCCCGAAGCCGGCTACTTTGGCGTGGCCCCCGGCACCAACATGCATACCAACCCCAACTGCATGCGCAGCCTGGACAAGGACGTGATCTTCACCAACGTGGCCCTGACCGACGACGGCGATGTGTGGTGGGAAGGCATGGAGAAAGACGGTGGTGGCATCCCCGCCCATCTGATCGACTGGCAAGGCAAGGACTGGACCCCCGAAATCGCCAGGCAGACCGGTGCCAAGGCCGCCCACCCCAATTCGCGCTTCACCGTGGCCGCCACCAACAACCCGGCGCTCGACCCCCAGTGGGACGATGCCAACGGTGTCCCGATCGACGCCTTCATCTTCGGCGGCCGCCGCTCCACCACGGTGCCGCTGGTGACCGAGGCCCGCACCTGGATGGAAGGCGTGTACATGGCCGCCACCATGGGCTCCGAGACCACCGCCGCCGCCTTTGGCGCGCAGGGTGTGGTGCGCCGCGACCCGTTCGCCATGCTGCCGTTTTGCGGCTACAACATGAGCGACTATTTCCAGCATTGGCTGGACATGGAGCACAAGCTCGAAGCCATGGGCCACACCCTGCCCAAGATCTTCTGCGTGAACTGGTTCCGCAAGGGCGAAGACGGCAAGTTCGTCTGGCCCGGCTACGGCGACAACATGCGCGTGCTCAAGTGGATGATCGACCGCATCGAAGGCCAGGCCAAGGGCCAGGACACAATGTTCGGCATTGCACCGCAATATGCCGAGATCAACTGGACCGGATTGGACTTCAGCGCCCAGCAGTTCCAGACCGTGACCCATATCGACAAGGCTGCCTGGGTGGAAGAACTCAAGCTGCACGATGCCCATTTCGAGCAGCTGGCCTACCACCTGCCCAAGGAACTGCTGGAGACCCGGGCCGCTATTGAAAAGCGCCTCGCGGCTGCCTGACGCTGCACCAGACCCCGGGGCATTGCTTTCCTGGAATGCCCATGCTCCGGGTGGCCTCTCGGGCGATTGGAGAAATGCGCTGGAGCCGCCCCGCCCCGCCGACTCGTGGCGTGGCGGCTTTTTAACCGAGCTTGTTCATCAGGGCGTGATCACGATCTCGCAGGGGTGGCGTCGCTGGGGCGCGAGCGCTGTGACCGGCTTCGCTGGCGCGCGCCGCGCGGCACAGTTTTCCCCAATAGGCGGACAGCCTCGCCGTAGACTGCCTCTCCATGAAGATACAGCTGCTGTCCGACCTGCACCTTGAGGCGCATCCCGATTTCACGCCCGAGCCCGCGCCCGCGGCGGATGTGCTGGTGCTGGCCGGCGACATCGGCTCTTACCAGGCGGGCGGACAGCTCACCGACCAGGCCTTCGGCCTGGAACGCTTTTCCCCCTTGCCGCAATTTGCGGGCTGGCCTGTTCCCGTGCTTTTTGTGCCCGGAAACCATGAATACGACGCGCAGGATTTCGACGCTGCCGACCACCGGCTGCGCATGGTCTGCGACCAGTTGGGCATCGCCTGGCTGGAGCGCGAGACCCTGGTGCTGGACGGCGTGCGCTTTGTCGGCACTACGCTGTGGAGCGATTTCGACGCCCTGGCCGACCACGAAGGCAGCACCGACCTCAAGCGGCGCCTGAAGCTGCGCGACAAGGCATTCCGCGCCGCCAACTTCTACCTGCGCAAGACGGGCGGAACGCGCCATGGCGAGCCCTTTCTGGCGGACCAGGTGCGCACGCAGGCGTTGCTGTGCCAGCAATGGTTGCGTGAAGCGCTGGCCCGCCCCCACAGCGGTCCCACCGTAGCGGTCACCCATTTCGCGCCCAGCCTGCGCAGCGCCGATCCGCGCTATGGGCTGGTGCCAGGCACCGCCGGTTTCTGCAATGCACTGGACGAACTGCTGCCGCTGGCCCGGCTGTGGCTGCACGGACACCTGCATGCACCCAGCGACTACACGGTGTCTGGAGCCGACGGGCATGGCGCACCCTGGCAGTGCCGCGTGGTGGCCAACCCGCTGGGTTATGCACGCAAGGGGGAGCAGGCATTGTTCCAGGCGCAATGCTGTATTTCCGTATGATGGGCAAAGGCTGACAACCTTCCGAGCGCACGAAGAAACCTGATGCAGGTCAAGACAACAACAACGGGCGCAGATCAGCCTGATCCATTCATTCCGGAGAACACGCCATGAACATCCTGCTTGCTGTCGACGGCAGCGCCTACACCAAGAAAATGCTCGCCTACCTTGCCGCCCATGAAGAGTTGCTGGGCGGCACCCATGAATACACCGTGCTGACCGTGCAGCCCCCGTTGCCCCCGCGCGCACGCGCCGCGCTGGGCAAGGAAGTGGTGGATACCTACTATGCCGAGGAAGCCGAGAAGATTCTCGCGCCGGTGAGCAAATTCATGACGCGCCATGGCGTGCAGCCCAACTGCATGGTCAAGGTGGGCCATGTAGGTGAGACCATCGCCAAGGTGGCCGACACAGGCAAGTTCGACCTGCTGGTCATGGGCTCACACGGCCACGGTGCCCTCGGCACGCTGGTGATGGGCTCGGTCACCACCCAGGTGCTGGCCCACAGCAAGGTGCCGCTGCTGATCGTGCGCTGAGGCGGCATCGCCCCCACCCAAGCCCTGCCCCGGCAGGGCTTTTTTCGTG
>WOZN01000144.1 GCA_011620245.1 Acidovorax sp. | reverse complement strand
AGAAGCTCACGCAGGGCGACGAGCTGCCCGCGGGCGTGCTCAAGATGGTCAAGGTGTACCTGGCCGTCAAGCGCCGCCTGCAGCCTGGTGACAAGATGGCCGGCCGCCACGGTAACAAGGGCGTGGTGTCCAAGATCGTGCCGGTCGAAGACATGCCTTACATGGCCGACGGCACCCCTGCCGACATCGTTCTGAACCCGCTGGGCGTGCCTTCGCGGATGAACATCGGCCAGGTGCTCGAAGTTCACCTGGGCTGGGCCGGCAAGGGCATCGGCCAGCGCATTGGCGACATGCTGCAGCAGCAAGCCAAGGCGTCTGAACTGCGCAAGTTCCTCGAAGAGGTCTACAACTCGCGTGGTCGCACCGAAGACTTGTCGCAACTGGGCGACGACGAACTGGTCGCCATGGCAGAGAACCTGACCAATGGCGTGCCCTATGCCACGCCCGTGTTCGACGGTGCGTCGGAAGACGAAATCAAGGCCATGCTGAAACTGGCCTATCCCGACGATCTGGCCGAGCGCAAGGGGCTGACCCCCGAGCGCACCCAGGCCTATCTGTTTGACGGCTGCACGGGCGACCGCTTCGAGCGCCCCACCACCATCGGCTACATGCATTACCTGAAGCTGCACCACCTGGTGGACGACAAGATGCACGCCCGTTCCACCGGCCCGTATTCGCTTGTCACGCAGCAGCCGCTGGGCGGCAAGGCGCAGTTCGGTGGCCAGCGCTTCGGGGAAATGGAAGTGTGGGCGCTGGAAGCCTACGGCGCCGCCTACGTGCTGCAGGAAATGCTGACGGTGAAGTCCGACGACGTGGTGGGCCGCACCAAGGTGTACGAATCCATCGTCAAGGGCGAACACACCATCGAAGCCGGCATGCCGGAATCGTTCAATGTGCTGGTCAAGGAAATCCGTTCCCTGGGCCTGGACATCGAACTGGAACGCTCCTGAACAGGACCGGGATTATTAAAAAAGTGAGCTGCCAGCGCTTGATGACAAAGGGTTTGCATATGTTTTCATGTGCAAAGTGCCTAATGGCAAGCGCTGCCAGCTATGATTTTTGAAGAAAAGGAAAGAGTCACCATGAAATCGCTACTCGACCTGTTCAAGCAATTCACGCCGGATGAGCATTTTGATGCCATCCGCATCGGCATGGCTTCGCCCGAGAAGATCCGTTCGTGGTCCTTCGGTGAAGTGAAGAAGCCCGAGACCATCAACTACCGCACGTTCAAGCCCGAGCGCGACGGCCTGTTCTGCGCCAAGATTTTTGGTCCCATCAAGGACTACGAATGCCTGTGCGGCAAGTACAAGCGCCTCAAGCACCGCGGCGTGATCTGCGAGAAATGCGGCGTTGAAGTCACGCAGACCAAGGTGCGCCGCGAGCGCATGGGCCATATCGACCTGGCCGCGCCCTGCGCGCATATCTGGTTCCTCAAAAGCCTGCCATCGCGCCTGGGCCTGGTGCTGGACATGACGCTGCGCGACATCGAACGCGTGCTGTATTTTGAAGCCTACGTGGTGACCGACCCCGGCATGACCCCGCTGAAGAAGTTCAGCATCATGAGCGAGGACGATTACGACGCCAAGCGCAAGGAATACGGCGACGAGTTCATCGCCAAGATGGGCGCCGAAGGCATCAAGGACCTGCTCGAATCCATCGACATCGACCTGTCGATCGAACGCCTGCGCGGCGACCTGACCGGCTCCGAAGTCAAGATCAAGAAGAACGCCAAGCGCCTGAAGGTGCTCGAAGCATTCAAGAAGTCGGGCATCAAGCCCGAGTGGATGGTGCTGGAAGTGCTGCCCGTGCTGCCGCCGGACCTGCGTCCGCTGGTGCCGCTCGATGGCGGGCGCTTTGCCACGTCCGACCTCAACGACCTGTACCGCCGCGTCATCAACCGCAACAGCCGCCTGCGCCGCCTGCTGGAGCTCAAGGCCCCGGAAATCATCGCGCGCAACGAAAAGCGCATGCTGCAGGAAGCCGTCGATTCGCTGCTGGACAACGGCCGCCGCGGCAAGGCCATGACGGGCGCCAACAAGCGCGCGCTCAAGTCGCTGGCCGACATGATCAAGGGCAAGTCGGGCCGTTTCCGCCAGAACTTGCTGGGCAAGCGCGTGGATTACTCGGGCCGTTCCGTGATCACCGTGGGCCCGACGCTCAAGCTGCACCAATGCGGCCTGCCCAAGCTGATGGCGCTGGAGCTGTTCAAGCCTTTCATCTTCTCGCGCCTGGAAGCCATGGGCATTGCCACCACCATCAAGGCCGCCAAGAAGGAAGTCGAATCCGGCACGCCGGTGGTGTGGGACATCCTGGAAGAGGTCATCAAGGAACATCCGGTGATGCTCAACCGTGCGCCCACGCTGCACCGCCTGGGCATCCAGGCGTTCGAGCCCATCCTGATCGAAGGCAAGGCCATCCAGCTGCACCCCCTCGTCTGCGCGGCCTTCAACGCCGACTTCGACGGTGACCAGATGGCCGTGCACGTGCCGCTGTCCCTGGAAGCGCAACTGGAAGCCCGCGCGCTGATGCTGGCCTCCAACAACGTGCTGTTCCCCGCCTCGGGCGAGCCTTCCATTGTGCCGTCGCAGGACGTGGTGCTGGGCCTGTACTACGCCACCCGTGACCGCATCAACGGCAAGGGCGAAGGCCTGGTGTTTGCCGACACGGGCGAAGTGCAGCGTGCATTGGACGCTGGCGAAGTCGAGCTCGCCGCCAAGATCACGGTGCGCATGACCGAGTGGACCAAGAACAAGGAGACGGGCGAATTCGTGCCGTCCACCTCGCTCGTGGAAACCACGGCGGGCCGCGCGCTGCTGTCCGAAATCCTGCCCAAGGGCCTGCCGTTCTCCAACATGAACAAGGCGCTCAAGAAGAAGGAAATCTCCAAGCTCATCAACGTGTCCTTCCGCAAATGCGGTCTGAAGGAAACGGTGGTGTTTGCCGACAAGCTGCTGCAAAACGGTTTCCGCCTGGCCACGCGCGCCGGCATCTCGATCGCCATCGACGACATGCTGGTGCCGCCGCAGA
The DNA here is from genome assembly GCA_011620245.1 of Acidovorax sp. Lineage (GTDB taxonomy): Bacteria > Pseudomonadota > Gammaproteobacteria > Burkholderiales > Burkholderiaceae_C > Acidovorax. Next base: position 5,716 of record WOZN01000144.1, on the reverse strand, counting down.
AGGCCAGCATCATCGAGCGCTCCGAGAAGGAAGTCAAAGAGATCGAGCAGCAATACGTGTCCGGTCTGGTCACCTCTGGCGAGCGCTACAACAAGGTGGTGGACATCTGGGGCAAGGCCGGCGACGAAGTCTCCAAGGTGATGATGGCCCAGCTGTCCAAGCAGAAGGTGGTGGACCGCCATGGCAACGAAGTGGACCAGGAGTCTTTCAACTCCATCTACATGATGGCCGACTCGGGTGCCCGGGGCTCTGCCGCCCAGATCCGCCAGGTGGCCGGCATGCGGGGCCTGATGGCCAAGCCCGATGGCTCCATCATCGAAACGCCCATCACCGCGAACTTCCGCGAAGGTCTGAACGTGCTGGAGTATTTCATCTCCACCCACGGTGCCCGCAAGGGCCTGGCCGACACGGCGCTCAAGACCGCCAACTCGGGCTACCTGACCCGCCGCCTGGTGGACGTGACGCAGGATCTGGTCGTGACCGAAGAGGACTGCGGCACTGGCAATGGTTCGCTGATGCGCGCCATCGTCGAAGGCGGTGAAGTGATCGAATCGCTGCGCGAACGCATTCTGGGCCGCACGGCGGCCGAAGACGTGCTGCACCCCGAGAACCGCTCGGTGCTGGTCCAGGCGGGCGTCATGCTCGACGAAGACATCATCGAAGAAATCGAAGCCGCTGGCGTGGACGAAGTGAAGGTGCGCACGGCCCTGACCTGCGAAACCCGCTACGGCCTGTGCGCCAGGTGCTATGGCCGCGACCTGGGCCGTGGCGGCCTGATCAACCTCGGCGAAGCCGTGGGCGTGATCGCCGCGCAGTCCATCGGTGAGCCCGGCACGCAGCTGACCATGCGCACGTTCCACATCGGTGGTGCGGCTTCGCGCGCGGCCATTGCTTCGAGCGTGGAAGCCAAATCCAACGGCGTGATCGGCTTCAACGCCACGATGCGCTACGTGAGCAACACCAAGGGCGAGCTGGTGGTGATTGCGCGTTCGGGTGAAATCATCATCCAGGACGAGCATGGCCGCGAGCGTGAGCGCCACAAGGTGCCTTACGGTGCCACGCTGACGGTGAAGGCTGACCAGCAGATCAAGGCGGGCACGATCCTCGCCAACTGGGATCCGCTGACGCGCCCCATCATCACCGAGTTCGCCGGCAAGACCAAGTTCGAGAACGTCGAAGAAGGCCTGACGGTGGCCAGGCAGGTCGATGAAGTGACCGGTCTGTCCACGCTGGTGGTGATCGATCCGAAGCGCCGTGGCGCCGCCAAGGTGGTGCGCCCGCAGGTGAAGCTGATCGATGCGCAGGGCAACGAGGTGAAGATCCCTGGCACCGACCACTCGGTGACCATCGGCTTCCAGGTCGGCGCGCTGATCCAGGTGCGCGACGGCCAGGACGTGGGCCCCGGCGAAGTGCTGGCGCGTATCCCGGTCGAAGGCCAGAAGACCCGCGACATCACCGGCGGTCTGCCGCGTGTGGCCGAGCTGTTCGAAGCCCGTACACCCAAGGACAAGGGCACGCTGGCCGAGATGACCGGCACCGTGTCGTTCGGCAAGGAAACCAAGGGCAAGGTGCGCCTGCAGATCACCGATCCCGAAGGCCATGTGTCCGAGGAACTCGTGCCCAAGGAAAAGAACATCCTGGTGCACGAAGGCCAGGTGGTGAACAAGGGCGAATCGATTGTGGACGGCCCGGCCGACCCGCAGGACATCCTGCGCCTGCTGGGCATCGAAGAGCTGTCGCGCTACATCGTCGATGAAGTGCAGGACGTTTACCGCCTGCAGGGCGTGAAGATCAACGACAAGCATATCGAGGTGATCGTTCGCCAGATGCTGCGCCGTGTCGTGGTCGAGAACCCGGGCGAGTCCAGCTACATCGGTGGCGAGCAGGTCGAGCGCTCCGAGATCCTCAACACCAACGATGCGCTGCAGGCAGCGGGCAAGATCCCCGCGACCTACAGCAATCTGCTCCTGGGCATCACCAAGGCATCGCTGTCCACCGACTCGTTCATCTCGGCCGCGTCCTTCCAGGAAACCACCCGCGTGCTCACCGAGGCTGCCATCATGGGCAAGCGCGACGAGCTGCGCGGCCTGAAGGAAAACGTGATCGTGGGCCGTCTGATCCCTGCCGGCACGGGCATGGCCTACCACCAGGCGCGCAAGGCCAAGGACGCCATGGACGACGCCGAGCGCCGTGCCATTGCCGAAGCCGAAGCGGCCGAAATGGAAGCCTCCGCAGAAGCCTCCACAGAAGCCTCCGTGGTGGGAGGCGCCGCACCCGACGCGGCTGCTGACTAAGCCCCCGGGCCGTCACTGATGCGCTCCCGCCCTGTCTCCCGACAGGCCGGGAGCGTTTTTTCTGGAACAGGACTGACGCAAATAAGGATGCCACAACGGTACTTGCCTTTGTGGCAGGCGGCTTGCCTGGGCCTGTTTTGCGTAAGCCCTAAGTCATGTGGAATTCTCACGGACCGGGCCGCATGGTGCATGCGGTGCTGGTATTAGCCCATGTGGTCATCGCCGCTCATCTGGATAGTCATTGCGATCGCTCTTTTCTGGGCCGTTGGCGCCTACAACCGCCTGGTGCGGCTGCGCTCGGCCGCCGTTCAGGCATTTGGCAGCCTGGATGCCCACCTGGTCCGATGGCTTGCCATGCTGGGCGAATTTGACGCCGCGCAAGTCACCTCGGGCGCCCTCGACCGCGAAGCGCGCAGCACCCTGCAAGGGGCCGCCACGCAATTGACGGCCTCCCTGGCAGTGGCGCGGGCGCGTCCGCTGCAAGGCAATTCCGTGGCGGCGCTGTCCGCTGCATGCGCTGTTCTGGATGCGGTATGGCTGAATCTTCAACCCGGCGCAGATGCCGATGACGCCCTTCGCAAGATGGCGCCCTGGCGCGCGCGATGGGACGAATTGCGCAGCCACAACCAACAGGCCGCCCGGATTTTCAATGAAGCGGTGCTCCAGTACAACGCCGCGATCGGGCAGTTTCCTGCGGCGCTGCTGGCCTGGGTCTTCGGTTTCGCCCCAGCGCGTGCGCTGTCCATCGCGCGCGAGGGCAACTTAACCTAAAAACGGCAGTTGACCGCTTTGTATCCCTTGCCAGGCCGCATGAAATCAACGCTGGATGGCTTCGATGGCGTTTGCCTTATGGGTGAGGGCGCTATGCACCTGCCGTTTCCAGGTTCATGCGAACGCATCTCCTGTTTCATGGCGGCTCACAGGCCGCGCGCGATCACTTCGCGCATGATTTCCGACGAGCCGCCATAGATGCGGTTGGGGCGCACGTCCGCATACGCGCGGGCGATGGGGTATTCCCGCATGTAGCCATTGCCGCCGAAGAACTGCATCAGGTCGTCGATGGCGCGCGTGGCCTCGCTGGCCCACAGCTTGGCCATGGCCGCGCCGTCTGCGGTCAGCGTACCTTGCAGGTATTGCGCCAGGCACGCATCGACGAACGCGCGCGTGGCGGCCGCATGCGTCTTGATGTCGGCCAGGCGGAAGCGGATGTACTGGTTGTCGATCAGCGCATGGCCGAAGGCCTGGCGCTGCTTCACGTAGTCGATCGTCCAGTCGAGCGCCACTTCGAGCGCCACCGCGCAGCGCAGCGCGATCAGCAGGCGCTCGCGGATCAGCCCGTTCATGGCGTAGCCGAAGCCTGCGTTCAGTTCGCCGATCAAGGCGTCGCGCGGCACGAACACCTGGTCGAAGAACAGCTCGGCCGTGTCCTGCGCGAGCTGGCCGATCTTGTCCAGTATGCGGCCCACGGCGAAGCCAGGGGTCTTCGTGTCCACCCAGAACAGGCTGATGCCGCGCGCGCCCGCTTCCGGGTTGGTCTTGGCGAAGACGATCACCCGATCGGCATGCGCACCGTTGGTGATGAAGGTCTTCTGGCCTGTGATCTCGAAACCGCCATCGACGGCCTTGGCCGTGGTGCGGATGGCTTTGAGGTCGCTGCCCGCGCCGGGCTCGGTCATGGCCAGCGACCCGACGACCTCGCCGCTGGCCATCTTGGGCAGGAACTCGCGCTTTAGCGCCTCGGAGCCAAACTCGAGCAGGTACGGCGCCACGTTCTCGGAATGTGTGGTGAAACCCGTCACGCCCGTGACCAGGGCGCGCGCGATTTCTTCCACCACGATGGCGCTGTAGAGGTAGTCGCCCCCGCCGCCGCCATATTCGTCGGCGATGCTGGGGCACAGCAGTCCGGCCATGCCCGCGTCGCGCCAGAGCTGGCGCGGCACTCGGCCTTCGCGCTCCCACTCGGCGTGGTGCGGTGTGATCTTGTGGGCGATGAAACGCGCCACGCTTGCGCGATACAGCGCATGCTCGGCACTGAACATGGGGCGCGGCGTTTCGGAAACAGAATTCATGGGCATGGCTGCTTTCTCGGTTGATTTGTCTCTTTTGTCTTTTCCACGGACGAATATTGCCGATTCGTCATGCGGCCTTCAACCTGGGTGATCAGCGCCGCAGCAGCGGCGAGGCCGGCAGCAGCCGGAACGCCAGCGAGGCCAGCGCCAGCCAGGCGGCAATGGTCAGCAGCACCGCGCGGTAGGGTTCCAGGCCCTGCGCCTGCGCCCATGTGGCCACCGCGCCGGTCGCCGACTGCATGAAGGCCACGCCCAGGAACATGGCCATGGTGTACAGCGACAGGGCGCGCCCGGTCAGTGCGGGCGGGTAGGACGAGCGCACGTCGGCATACTGCAGCACGCCATAGCCCGAGAGCAGCCCCATCAGGATCATCAAGGCCACGTTGGTGCCCGCGTGGTGCACCAGAGCGGTGGCTGCAAACAATGCGGCCATCAGCAGCGAGGCATTGGTCAGCCAGGCGCGGCGCCGCTGCGGGCCGGGGTCCATGCGCCCGAAGGCGGCCGGGGTGAACAGCGAGATCAGCGACAGCGCCAGGGCCACGTTGCCGCTGTCCACCAGCGAGAAGCCGAACCGGTCGATCAGCAGCGGCCCCAGCCACAGTCCGCGCAGCGAGAGGAAGGCCGCGTAGCACGACATGCCCAGGATCACGATGCCCCAGGTGTGGGGCAGGGTGAAGAGCTGGCCCATGCCGGCCAGCGCCTCGCCCCAGCTGCTGGCCGGGCGGTGGTGGGCGTCGGTGGCGGCGGGCTCGTGCACCACGGCATAGATCAGCAGCCACGACAGCACGCTCATGGCGGCCAGCAGCCCAAAGCCCGTGCGCCAGCCCCAGTGCTGCACCACCCAGGCCAGCGGCGTGCCGGTGAACAGCAGGCCCAGCCCGCCCACGCCCAGGCTCATGCCCGAGAGGAAGGTGAAGCGGTCAGCAGCGAAATGCCGCGCGATGAACAGCGTGCAGGCCACGAATGCCGGCGAGCAGCCGATGCCGATCAGCACCTGCCCGGCCATGAGCCAGCCCTGGGTGGGCGCCAGTGCCGACAGCAGGGCGCCGGCGGCGCTCAGCGGCGCGGCCCACAACACCGTGCGGCGCAGGCCATAGCAGTCCAGCGCAATGCCCATGAGCAGCTGCGCCACCCCGAACGACAGGCCGAACAGCCCCGCAAAAGTGCCCAGCGACGTGGCAGGCAGCCCCAGGTCGGCCTGCAGGCCCTGGGCCATGATGGCGGTGACGGTGCGGTAGGCCTGGCTGAGCGCAAAGCCCGACAGCAGCGTGAGCAGCATCACCCACAGCGGTCGCGTGCGGGGCGGGTTCATTGGAAATAGGATTTACGCAAACAACGATGCCACAACGGTAC
>WOZN01000410.1 GCA_011620245.1 Acidovorax sp. | reverse complement strand
AACAAGGATGCCACAACGGTACCTGCCTTTGTGGCAGGCGGCTTGCCTGGGCCTGCTTTGCGTAAGTCATGTTCTCTTTGCGCCCATGCGCCAATGTGCACGGGTTTCGCTGGCCAGGGTGAGCATGTCTTCGAGGCGCTGTGCGTCGCCCTTTTCCATGGCCTGCTCAAAGGTGTGCAGGGCCTGCTGGAACAGGCGCGACTGGGCCAGCAGTTCTTCGCGGTTGGACAGCAGAATGTCGCGCCACATCTTGGGGTCGCTCGCAGCGATGCGGGTGAAATCGCGAAAGCCCGGGCCCGCCAGCGACAGGAAATCATCGCCGTCCGGTTGCCCGGTGATGCTGTTCATCATGGCAAATGCCAGCAGGTGGGGCAGGTGGCTGACTGCTGCGAAGGCGGCATCGTGCGATTCGGGTGACATGCTGGTCACCCGGCACCCCAGCGCCGTCCATACCTCCTGGGCCTTTTGCAACTGCGCTGTGAGGGTTCGCTCGATGGGGGTGAGGATGACCCGGCGGCCGCTGTACAGCTCGGCATCGGCGTGTTCCACGCCGGAGACTTCGCGCCCGGTGATCGGGTGGGCGGGCACGAAAGAGCCCACCTGGTCGCGCAGCGAGCGCCGGGCTGCCTGCACCACATCGGCCTTGGTGGAGCCCACGTCCATGATCAGCATCCGTGGGGTGACGAGGTGTTTGATGGCCTTGAGCGTGGCCTCTGTGGCGGCGACCGGCACGGCCAGCAGCACGATGTCGGCCCCCGCCACGGCCAGCAGGGCCGAAGGGGCCTCGACATCGATCACGCCCAGCTGGCGGGCGCGGTCGGTGGTGGAGGGAGATTTGCTGTAGCCGACCACCCGTTTGACGAGACCTGCCTTCTTCATCGCGAGGGCAAAAGAGCCGCCCATGAGGCCACAGCCGATCAGGCCGAGTTGTTCAAACATGCCGGTTCCTCAGGCTGAGACAGGGTAGGTTCCCAGAACCTTGTAGAACGCGCACAGGCTGCGCAGCTCTTGCAGCGCCCGTGCCACATGGGGCTGGGCGGGATGGCCGTCGATGTCGATGTAGAAGTAATACTCCCACTGGCCGGTGCGGGCCGGGCGCGATTCAAAACGCGTCATGGACACGCCGTGGGTCTTGAGCGGCACGAGCAGGTCATGCACGGCGCCGGGCCGGTTGGGGACCGACACGATGAGGCTGGTGCAGTCCTTGCCCGAAGGCGGCGGCGTCTGCAGCGTGTGGGGCAGGCAGATGATGGCGAACCGCGTGCGGTTGTAGGCATCGTCCTGGATGGCATGGGCCACGACGTACAGGCCGAACTGCTGGGCTGCGCGCTCGCCGGACAAGGCGGCCCACGCGGGGTTGGTGGTGGCCAGGCGCGCGCCTTCGGCGTTGCTGGAGACCGGACGGCGCTCGGCATGCGGCAGGTGCCTGGACAACCAGTCCTGGCATTGGGCCAGCGCTTGCGGGTGGGCCAGCACCACTTCGATGCCGTCGAGTGAATTGCTGGTGCGCAGCAGGTTGTGGCGCACCAGCAGGCTCACTTCACCGACCACATGGGTGGGCGTGTGCAGGAACAGGTCGAGCGAGCGCGTGACCACGCCTTCAGTGGAGTTCTCCACACCCACCACACCAAACTGCGCGCTGCCCGCCGCCGTGGCATGGAAAACCTCATCGAAATTGGCGCAATACATCAGGTCGGCGGCGCCGCCGAAGAATTCGATGGCCGCCTGTTCGCAGAACGTGCCTTCCGGGCCCAGCACGGCCACGCGTTGCGGCGATTCGAGCGCCAGGCAGGCTGACATGATCTCGCGCCAGATGGCAGCCACATGGGCGCCCTTGAGCGGGCCGGGGTTGGCAGACTGGATCTTTTCGATCACCTGCGCCACGCGATCGGGGCGGAAGAAGGGCGTGCCTTCGCGCTTTTTGACTTCTCCCACCCGCTCGGCCACCAGCGCGCGCTGGTTCAGCAGCGTGAGCAGTTGCTGGTCGATGTTGTCGATTTGCGCGCGCAGGCTGGCGAGGTCGGGGGAGGCTTGCGGATTGTTCATGAATGACGGGGGCGTTCGCCGAGCGTACGGCTGAACGAGCGTTCAGGCGTTTTTTTGTTCAAATTCTCGCAGATAGTCCACCAGCGCCTGCACGCCTGCCAGGGGCATTGCGTTGTAGATGCTGGCGCGCATGCCGCCGACCGACTTGTGTCCCTTGAGCTGCAGCAGTCCGCGCTCCCTGGCACCTGCCAGAAAGGCATCATTGCGGCTTTCGTCGCGCAGGAAGAATGGCACGTTCATGCGCGAGCGGCAGTTGGCCGCCACCTTGTTGACATAGAACTGCGACTGGTCAATGGCGTCGTATAGCAGGCGGGCCTTGGCGATATTGCGCTGCTCGATCGCCGCCACGCCGCTGTAGCCGCCCTCGTGCTGGCGCTTGAGCCACTGAAAGGTCAGCCCCGCCACGTAGATGCCCCAGGTGGGTGGCGTGTTGTACATGGAATGGTTGTCGGCCACGATTTTGTAGTCGAACACGCTGGGGCAGGCGGGCAGGGCGTGGCCCAGCAGGTCTTCGCGCACCACCACCAGCGTGAGGCCGGCGGGCCCCAGGTTTTTTTGCGCACCACCAAAGGCCAGGCCGACGCGCGACCAGTCCACGGGGCGCGAGGCCACATGGGACGAAAAATCGATCACCAGCGGGGCGTCGCTGCCCAGCGCCTTCAGGTCGGGCAACTGGTGGAATTCGATGCCGTTGATGGTTTCGTTGCTGCAGATATGCACATAGCTCGCACCGCGGCTGACCGTCCAGCCCGCGGGATCGGGCAAGGTGGTGAATCCGCCGTCTTCACCGGACGCGATCACGTTGACTTCCGATGCATATTTGCGCGCTTCCTTTTGCGACTTCTGGCTCCAGCTGCCCGTCACCACGAAATCGACGGCCCCGGCACGCGACAGGTTGAGCGGCACGATGGCGTTTTGCGCCAGGCCACCACCCTGCATGAACAGGATTTTGAAATGCGAAGGCACGGCCAGCAGTTCGCGCAGGTCGGCTTCGGCCTGCTCGCAGATGGAAATGAACTCTTTGCCCCGATGGCTCATTTCCATCACGCCCATGCCGCTGCCGTGCCAGTCCAGCATTTCGGCCGCAGCCTGTTCCAGGACTTCGGTGGGAATGGCGGCCGGGCCGGCCGAGAAGTTGTATGGGCGTGTCATCGTATATTTGATAAAAAAGGCCTCTGGCGCTTGTTGAATAAGCGCTGGCAGCTTCTATTTTAATAGCGCTATTGGTGCGACGAATCGTGCGTTACGGTGTCAGGCGTCTGGCGTATCCGGGGCGTCGGGCGCGGGAGATGTACCATCGTCCGTGCTGGCTTCGCCATCGGTTTCTTCGCCATCGGTTTCAACGTCGGCCACGTTGGCATCGTTTTCGACGATGCGCTGCAGGCCGCTGAGCTTGGAGCCTTCGTCCAGCGCAATCAGCGTCACGCCCTGCGTGGCACGGCCCAGTTCGCGGATCTCCGAGACGCGGGTGCGCACCAGCACGCCCTTGTCGGTGATCAGCATGATCTCGTCGTCGGCATGCACCAGCGTGGCGGCCACCACCTTGCCGTTGCGCTCGGTCTGCTGGATGGCAATCATGCCCTTGGTGCCGCGGCCGTGGCGGGTGTATTCGGTGATCGAGGTGCGCTTGCCGTAGCCGTTCTCGGTGGCGGTGAGCACACTTTGCGTTTCGTCTTTGGCCACCAGCATGGCGATCACGCTCTGGCCGTCTTCCAGCATCATGCCGCGCACACCACGGGCCTGGCGACTCAGGGGGCGCACATCGTTCTCGTCAAAGCGCACGGCCTTGCCGCCGTCGCTGAACAGCATCACATCGTGCTGGCCATCGGTGAGGGCGGCACCGATCAGGTAGTCGCCATCATCAAGGTTGATGGCGATGATGCCGCCCTTGCGCGGATTGCTGAATTCGTCGAGCGCCGTCTTTTTCACGGTGCCCATGCTGGTCGCCATGAAGACATAGCGGTCGGCCGGAAAGGCGCGCATATCGCCCGTGAGTGCCAGCACCACATTGATCTTCTCGCCTTCCTGCAGCGGGAACATGTTCACGATGGGGCGGCCGCGCGAGCCGCGCGAACCGGCGGGCACTTCCCAGACCTTGAGCCAGTACAGCCGGCCGCGGTTGGAGAAGCACAGGATGTAGTCGTGCGTGTTGGCGATGAAGAGCTGGTCGATCCAGTCATCTTCCTTGGTGGCCGTGGCCTGCTTGCCGCGGCCACCGCGCTTTTGCGCGCGGTATTCGCTCAATGGCTGACTCTTGATGTAGCCGGTGTGGCTGAGCGTCACCACCATGTCGGTGGGCGTGATCAGGTCTTCGGTGGAGAGGTCCTGGGCGCTGTACTCCACCACGCTGCGGCGTGCGCCCAGCTTGTGCTGGCCGAATTCCTGCTTGATGGCGGTGAGTTCGTCGCCAATGATGGTGGAGACGCGCTCGGGCTTGGCCAGGATGTCCAGCAGGTCTTCAATGACCGCCATGACCTCCTTGTACTCTGCCACGATCTTGTCCTGCTCCAGGCCGGTCAGGCGCTGCAGGCGCATCTGCAGGATTTCCTGGGCCTGCGTGTCCGACAGGCGGTACAGGCCATCCTGACCCATGCCGAACTCCTTTTCCAGGCCCTCGGGGCGGTAATCGTCGGCATTGATCACGCCGCCGTCAGCACGGGTGCGCGTGAGCATCTCGCGCACCAGCTTGCTGTCCCACGGGCGCATCATCAGCTCGGCCTTGGCCACGGGCGGCGTGGGCGATTCGCGGATGATGCGGATGAAGTCGTCAATATTCCCCAGAGCGATGGCCAGGCCTTCAAGCACATGGCCGCGGTCGCGCGCCCTGCGCAGCTCGAACACGGTGCGGCGGGTCACCACTTCGCGGCGGTGCTGCAGGAAGACGCTGATCAGGTCCTTGAGATTGCACAGGCGCGGCTGACCGTCGATCAGCGCCACCATGTTCATGCCAAAGGTGTCCTGCAACTGCGTTTGCTTGTACAGGTTGTTGAGCACCACCTCGGGCACTTCGCCGCGTTTGAGCTCGATCACCAGGCGCATGCCGGATTTGTCGGACTCGTCCTGAATGTGGCTGATGCCCTCGATCTTCTTCTCGTGCACCAGCTCGGCCATGCGCTCCTGCAGTGTCTTCTTGTTGACCTGGTAGGGGAGCTCGTCCACGATGATGGACTGGCGCTGGCCGCGGTCGATGTCCTCGAAGTGGCAGCGCGCGCGCATCACCACCTTGCCGCGGCCGGTGCGGTAGCCGTCCTTCACGCCGTTGATGCCGTAGATGATGCCGGCCGTGGGGAAATCGGGTGCCGGAATGATCTCCATCAACTCATCGATGGTGGTTTCCGGGTTGCGCAGCATGTGCAGGCAGGCATCCACGACTTCGTTGAGGTTGTGGGGCGGAATATTGGTGGCCATGCCCACGGCAATACCGGCGGAACCGTTGACCAGAAGATTGGGCAACTTGCTGGGCAAAACCAGTGGTTCTTTTTCGCTGCCGTCGTAATTGGGGCCGAAATCGACGGTTTCCTTGTCAATATCCCCCAGCATCTCGTGCGCGATTTTGGCCAGGCGGATTTCCGTATACCGCATGGCGGCGGCACTGTCGCCATCCACCGAACCGAAGTTGCCCTGGCCATCCACCAGCATGTGGCGCAGCGAAAAATCCTGTGCCATGCGCACAATGGTGTCGTACACCGCCGAGTCGCCGTGCGGGTGGTATTTGCCAATCACGTCGCCCACGATGCGGGCCGATTTTTTGTAGGGACGGTTCCAGTCGTTGTTGAGCTCGTGCATGGCAAAGAGCACACGCCGGTGGACGGGCTTGAGGCCATCGCGCGCATCGGGCAAAGCCCGCCCTACGATCACGCTCATCGCGTAGTCGAGATAGCTGCGCCGCATCTCCTCTTCAAGGCTGATGGGCAGGGTTTCTTTGGCAAACTGGGTCATTGGGGGCGGCGGTGACGGCAAAAGAGGGTCATTTTAGGGGCAAGGCTGTGTGGCGGTTTGGCAACATATTATGGCGATTACGCTTTTGTCCTACGGAACCATGCCTGCCGCCCTCTCTCCTGCCCTGTTACGTATGGCACAATCAATTGAGCGTTTTTGGTGATGGTCACCGATGACGTCCCGATTCGCAGCGCGGCTGCGGCTTTTTCCCCAAGAGGAGAACCATGAAGAAACTGAACAAAGTGGCGATGTTGTTTGCCTCCGCAGCGCTTGCAACCGCCGCTGGCGCCCAAACCGTTGACAACTGGAAAAATGGCTCCGGCGAGTTGGTCCTGAAAAACGGCACCAATGAATACTGCTGGCGCGATTCCAACTGGACGCCTGCAACGGCTGATCCTAGCTGCGATGGCGCTCTGGCTGCTGCCAAGGTTGCTGCTCCAGTACCTGCTGCCGCTCCAGAGCCTGCCGCTGCTGCACCTGCCGTCACTCCAGTTCCCGCTGTGGCAAGCAAGGTGACGTACACTGCCGACGCTTTCTTTGATTTCGACAAATCCGTTCTGAAGCCCGAAGGCAAGGCCAAGCTGGATGATCTGGTGTCCAAGATCAAAGACATCAACTTGGAAGTCGTTATCGCCGTGGGTCACACCGACTCCGTGGGTACTGATGCCTACAATCAGAAGCTGTCCATGCGTCGTGCCGAAGCCGTGAAGGCCTATCTGGTCTCCAAGGGCATCGAAAAGAATCGCGTGTACACCGAAGGCAAGGGCGAAAAGCAGCCTGTGGCTGATAACAAGACCAAAGAAGGTCGCGCCAAGAACCGCCGCGTCGAAGTCGAAGTGGTCGGCACCCGCGCTGCTCAGTAATCCTTGGATTGCTCAAAAAAGGCCCCGATCCCGGGGCCTTTTTTACGTCTGTTTTTTTTGTCGCCTAGAGCTTGGTGGACAATGACATCCATGAGTGAATCTGTGAACGCTGATCCCGCCGAATTGGCCAAATTTTCTGAGATTGCCCACCGGTGGTGGGATCCTGAGAGCGAATTCCGTCCCCTGCACCAAATCAACCCGCTTCGTCTGGAGTGGATTGATGGCCTGGTTGGCCTGTCTTCAAAGACGGTGCTGGATGTGGGTTGTGGTGGCGGCATTCTGTCCGACTCCATGGCGCGCAAAGGTGCGAACGTCACTGGCATTGACCTGTCCACCAAGGCATTGCGTGTGGCCAGGCTGCATGCATTGGAAGCGCAGACTGCCGACCTGCAGTTCCGCGAGGTGAGCGTCGAAGCGTTGGCTGCAGAAGAGCCCGGAAGTTTCGACGTGGTGACGTGCATGGAAATGCTTGAGCATGTTCCAGACCCCGCATCCGTTGTTCAGGCCTGCGCGCGACTGGTGAAGCCTGGTGGATGGGTCTTTTTTTCCACCATCAACCGTAACGCCAAGGCGTTTGCGCTGGCCATCTTGGGGGCAGAATACATTTTGAACATGCTGCCACGCGGAACGCATGAATACGCCAAGCTGCTTCGCCCGAGCGAACTTGCTGCCAGTTGTCGCGCTGCAGGCCTGGATGTCACGCACACATGCGGCCTGGAATACAATCCGTTCACGCACCGCTACTGGCTTGGTAACGACACCAGTGTCAACTACATGTTTGCCACTCGGCGTGCTGCGTGAGGCGCAATATGTTTCGCAACATTCGCGCTGTATTGTTTGATCTGGATGGAACCTTGATCGATAGCGCACCTGACCTCGGTGCGGCCGCTGACCAGATGCGCACCGACCGGGGGATGCCCTCCCTGTCTCCAGACCGTTACCGTCCCATGGCCGGTGCCGGAGCGCGGGGGATGCTGGTTGAGGCCTTTGGTCTGACGCCGGAGCACCCAGACTACGAAGTACTGCGCGAAGAGTTTTTCGCTAATTACGAAAGGCGGATGACTCACCTGACCACTATCTTTGATGGAGTTGACCAACTGATTGAGCAATTGCTGCAAAGACAAATGGTGTGGGGTGTGGTTACCAATAAATCGGCCCGTTTCACTGAACCGCTCACCCTTGCCATGCCGCTGTTCATTACAGCCGGCGCCGTTGTCAGTGGGGACACAACACCCCACGCCAAGCCGCATCCGGCCCCATTGCTGGAAGCCGCTTCACGTCTGGGAATGGACCCAAACCACTGTATTTACGTGGGTGATGATGAGCGAGATATCGTCGCCGGGCTTGCAGCCGGTATGGGTACGGTGGCCGCGACCTATGGATATCTGGGAACAAAGGCAGATCCTTCTCAATGGGGAGCCCATGCAGTAATAAATTCACCGACCGAGCTCTTGCAATTGCTCGGGAAGGCCTAAAATGCTTTCTCTAGGGGCTGTCCTGGTTTCGACGTGGGTTCGGAATCGGTGTGGTGCATGTCGAGCTTGAGTCACGCTCGTAAATCTCGATTTAAAAAACTAACTGCAAACGACGAACGTTTCGCACTCGCTGCTTAATTGCCAGTGAGCCTTGCAACAGTTGGCCGATGGGCTGGGCAAGGGGGTTCTGAGCAATCAGCGCCTCCCGGCTGCAAGGATAATTACATGGGCTGGCCTTGATCCGGGTACCTTGGATTGGGGTGAGAAAATAGGGTACTGGCGGCCAATGTAGCGTGCGACTGCGCGACAACGGTGGCGAGACCTAAATCAGACCGCTAAACATGTAGATCTGCTCGATGAAGGCTTGCGGACGCGGGTTCAATTCCCGCCAGCTCCACCAATACCCAAAATCCCAACCCTTATCGGTTGGGATTTTTTTTGCCCGCTCC
>WOZN01000043.1 GCA_011620245.1 Acidovorax sp. | reverse complement strand
CATTTAATACAGACTTCTGAGCCAAATTTGAAACCATGCAAATTTGAGAATTCAAAAGCATGACGGCAACGCTATCTATGCAAATGGAAAGAGGGAGTAATGAAAATACTAATAATTATCGTTATAATCATTGGGGCCATTGTCCATTTCACGAATAAAATCGACGAAGATCAGAAAATCGTATTCCAGAAAAAAATGGAAGTCATCGACAAAGAGCTAGATAAAAAGTCAGCCATAGGAACACAAGTCAATGCTGCTTGTAGAGCAGCAACAGAAAGAGTAGTAAACGACAATGGCGCTAGAGTTCTTGATTGGTTAGGCGGAAGGACAGCCACCGGCGAACTAAACGGTGGTTTTGAGTTTTTTTCAGAAACAAGCACTGGATACGAAAAAAGAATCCTTGCTAGAGTATCTGGAAGCTCTCAAACATTCACCGCAGACTGCTTCACGGATAAATCCTTTAGGGTGATTGATTTGCAAACATTCTGGCAATCGTAACTGTATCGTCGACAAAAATTTTTTTGCAGCGTTAAAATAAATCTGCATCTATGTCGACTTTAATGCTTTAAAAATTTAGATCAATATTCTTTCCAACGTATCCAGGCAAGTCGGCACTCGCTAGCAGCCTGTCGGACTCAGCAGTTCAAAAATCTGACCGATCTCGGGGTTGCTTAAATAACAGGCAGTTTTGAATCGATTTCCGGTTTTTTTGGCTTTTTTGCAGGATTTCTCCCCCCTCATCCAGCTTTTGGACGCAGTACGGCCATGCGCTTGACATTCCAGGCCAGGCAAACCAGATTCCATTCACCGGTGACTTTGTGCAATCCACGCAAAGAAAACTGCCTGAACCCCATCACTGACTTGATGATGCCAAAGACCGGCTCCACCGTTTGTTTGCGCATGGCGTATGCCGCCCGGCCTGCTTTCGTCACCAGTCGGTGAGCCATGGTTTGCATCGGTGTGGCATCCTCAGTCAACGCGGCTGGCTCCGTAAAGCGCTCCCGCCAGTGCGGGTGATGGTCCTGGCGAGCCACGCACAGCAAGGGGTCGATCCTGGCATCCACGCAGGCTTTGATATTGTTCTGGGTGCAGTAGCCTGTGTCGGCAATCAGGGTCTGGACATCACCGAGCTGGGGGGCTTGCTCCTGCAGGACTTTGATCATCGGCTGAACTTGCTGTTTGTCGTTGGTTGCTTGCGTCAGGGTGGTGGCCACCACCAGCATGGTTTGGGCATCCACTGCCGCTTGTGCGTTGTAGCACTGCTCAAAGCCGCCACCGGCTATCGGCATGATGCGGGACTCTTCGTCGGTCAGGTTGATCTGGTCGCTGTCTTTGATGCCAGGCTCAGGGGGCTTGGGTGCCTTGCCGCGAATCTTTTTCCCGGTCTCTTTTTCCCTGGCCTGACGTTGGCTCATCTTCTCGTCAAACTCGGCTTTTTCCCGGGCATGGCGCTCGGCTGCGCGCGCAGCAATCTTGGCCTTGGCCGCTGCCATGGCGGCGAGCCGGTCTTCGCGCAGTTGGAGTTCTTTGGGCAGGCTCATGCCGTCCGGGATATTGGCCGTGTCGGCGGCATCTGCCAGAGCCAATAGTTCCTGGACTTCCTGCTGGAGGCGGGTTTCGAGCTTGACGATGTGACCGTGCGAGAGTGCGCTGTGGCGCGAGGCGTTGGCGTGGATCTTGGTGCCATCCAGACAGACGGTGCCCAGTAAATGGCAAAAAACAGGCGCAGCGCATAACATTGGACCTCCCCTTCCGATTGTTCACAAGGATTTATCCATGAAGCTCTATTACTCGCCCGGCGCCTGCTCCCTGTCGCCCCATATCGCCCTGCACGAAGCCGGCCTGGCCTGCACCCTCGTGCTGGTCAGCACCCAAAGCCACAAGCTGCAGGACGGCACCGACTACTACAGCATCAACCCGCTGGGCTACGTGCCGCTGCTTGAACTGGACAACGGCGAGCGCCTGCGCGAAGGCCCGGCCATCGTGCAGTACATCGCCGATCGCGTTCCGGAAAAGAAACTCGCCCCGGCCAACGGCACCATGGAGCGCTACCACCTGCAGGAATGGCTCAGCTTCATAGGCACCGAAATCCACCAGAGCTTTAGCCCGCTGTTCAACCCGGCCACCCCCGAGGAATACAAGGCCATGGCGCGCGAGAAACTGCTCAAGCGCCTGCAGTGGGTGGATGGCCAGCTTGCGGGCAAGCCCTACCTGATGGGCGAGCAGTTCACCGTGGCCGACGGCTACCTGTTCACCGTAGCCAACTGGGCCGGATTCGTGGGCCTCGACCTCTCGGGCCTGACCCACCTCAGCGCCTTCCAGGCGCGCGTGGCCGCACGCCCCGCCGTACAGGCAACGATGAAGGCCGAAGGCCTGCTCAAGTAAATGCCAGCGGGAGCCGCTGCCGTCCGCCCACACCCGCATACACCCACATACACCCGCATACAAAATATTGGTCAAAACAGCTCGTAGCCCTTATTCAATAAGCGCTATAAGCTATCATTTTTGAAAAAACGGGTGTTTTTTGCGGCAGCGCAGATAGCACACAATGGCTTCACTGCGCTGCCCGCTGCGTACTGCAGCAATGGCCGCACTGCAGTACCCTTGAGCGCGGTTGCCTTCGGGCAACCCCCCTTCCACTCTCGCGACGAAAGCCTTTCATGCCCTCTCTGTTCGAACCCGTCCAGGCCGGTGATCTGCACCTGGCCAACCGCATCGCCATGGCACCGCTCACGCGCAACCGCGCGCCCGACGGCATTCCCACGCTGCTCATGGCCACCTACTACACGCAGCGCGCCACTGCAGGGCTGCTGATCACCGAGGCCACCGCCATCAGCCCCCAGGGCCAGGGCTACGCCAATGTGCCCGGCCTGTATAACACCGAACAACTCGACGGCTGGAAGCGCGTGACCAGCGCCGTGCACGTCGCCGGCGGCAAGATCGTCGTGCAGCTGTGGCATGTGGGCCGCGTCTCGCACACCGAGCTGCAGCCGGGCAACGCGGCCCCCGTGGCGCCCTCGGCCATCCGCGCGCACGCCAAGACGGTGCTGATCAAGAACGGCGTGCCCATCTTCACCGAAACCTCCATGCCCCGGGCGCTCGACCTCGACGAGCTGCCCGGCATCGTGCAGGACTACCGCCACGCCGCGCGCAACGCCATTGCCTGCGGTTTTGATGGTGTGGAGATCCACGCCGCCAACGGCTATTTGCTCGACCAGTTCCTGAAGACCGGCGCCAACCAGCGCACCGACGACTACGGCGGCAGCATCAAGAACCGCGCCCGGCTCACGCTCGAGGTGGTGCGCGCCATCGTCGATGAAATCGGTGGCGGCCGCACCGGCATCCGCCTGTCGCCCGTGACGCCCGCCAACGACATCGTGGACGACAATCCCCAGCAGCTTTTTGACTACCTGCTGGCCCAGCTCGCCCCGTTGGGGCTGGCCTATGTGCACATCATCGAAGGCGCCACCGGCGGCCCCCGCGAGCTGCCCGACCGCCCATTCGACTATGCCAGCCTCAAGGCCGTGTACCGCAAGGCCGACGGCAAGGGTGCCTGGATGGTGAACAACGGCTACGACCGCGCATTGGCACAAGCCGCCGTGGCGACGGGCGCTGCCGACATCGTGGCTTTTGGCCGGCTCTTCATTGCCAACCCCGATCTGGTCGCCCGGCTGGAAAAGAACGCGCCCCTGAACGAGCCCGACCAAACCACTTTCTATGGCGGCGGGGCCGCCGGTTACATCGATTACCCCACCCTGCCCTGAAATCGTGAACATGTTCTAAGAACATGTTCACGATCTAAGGCCGGGCGATTTCAGTCAAAAATGGCTGCAGCGCTTTTGGAACAAGCGCCTGCAGCTATTTAATTTATAGCAACCACCGCCCGAACCCTGACCCCCAACCCCGTCAGGCCGCAAGCCTGGGCGTTGCGCGGCCGGTCAATGCGCGATCCGGCGCGGGGGCCGTCGTGCGCGACAGCGCCGCCATGCCATCGCCTTCATCGGCCAGGTGGAACTGCTGCACCACCTGCGACAGCCTCTGGGCCTGCTCGCGCAGCGACTCGGCGGCCGCGGCCGATTCTTCCACCAGCGCGGCGTTCTGCTGCGTCATGCGGTCGATCTCGCCCACCGACTGGTTCACCTGGCCAATGCCGACCGCCTGCTCGGAAGCCGCTGCGGTGATCTCGCCAATGATGTCGCCCACACGCTGCACGCTGGCCACGATTTCCTTCATGGCGGTGCCCGCATCTTCCACATGGCGCACGCCGCCATCCACGGCGGTCACGCTGTTGCTGATCAGGCCCTTGATGTCGCTGGCCGCCGCCGCCGAGCGCTGCGCCAGGCTGCGCACTTCGCTGGCCACCACGGCAAAGCCGCGGCCCTGCTCGCCCGCGCGGGCGGCTTCCACGGCGGCGTTCAGCGCCAGGATGTTGGTCTGGAAGGCAATGGAGTCGATCAGGCCGATGATGTCGCCGATCTTGCGGCTCGATGCCGCTATCTCGTGCATGCTGGCCACGGCCTGCGCCACCACCGAACCACCGCGCGTGGCCGTGCTGGAGGCCGAGCTTGCCAGCTGGTTGGCCATCTGCGACGAAGATGCGGTCTGCTGCACATTGGACGTGATCTGCGACAGCGAAGCCACCGCTTCCTGCGCGTGGCTGGCCGTCTGCTCGGTGCGCTGCGACAGGTCCTGGTTGCCCGTGGCGATCTCCTGGCTGGCCGTGGCGATGCTGCCGCTGGCATCGCGCACCTGCGACACCAGTGCCCCCAGACCCTGCTGCATGTCGGCCAATGCGCGCTGCAGGTCGGCCACCTCGTCTTTGCCTTCGGCGGCAATGGGCTGCGAGAGGTCGCCCCCGGCAATCGCCAGCGCCATCCGGCGGGCATCGGCCAGCGGGCGGCAGATGGATTGCATATTCATCAGGGTCAGCGGCACCACGACCACCACGGTGATCAGCACCGCCAGGGCAAACAGCCACAGGGTCTGGTTGGAGACATCGTTCTGGCCGGCCACGGTCGCCGTCACCTCGCCACGCAGCACGCCGTCGAGCTCCTTGAGCAGCTTGTCCGCCTCGTCGAACTCGGCCACGGCCTTGCCGCTCATGCGGTTGGCAATGGTGGCCGTGTCGTAGCCGCCGGCTTCCAGCTGGCGCGCCACATGCGCGAACTGGTCGCGGTAGCTGTCCAGGCGCTTGATGATGCTCTCGGCAATCGCGTTGTCACTGTCTTGCGGGCCTTCCAGGAAACGGGCCGCTACCTTCTTGGACAGCTCCACGCTGGCCAGCCATTGGGTGTGGGCCGCCTTGACGCTCTCGGGCTTCTCGTACGAGATGACCATGTCCTTTTCATGCTGGCGGATGGCCCCCATCGCGCCGCGCAGTTCGGCCATGAATCCCACCTTGGCAAACGAATTCGCCATGAAGTTCTCGCTCAAGGCGTGGATGCGGAACATGCCCAGCATGCCCGCGCCCCCCAACAAGCCCAGCAGCCCCAGCACCACGCCAATGGCCCCCAGCATCCGAAAGCGGATGGTGAACAGCCGCATGAGCGATAAGAGATTCATGGTGTGTCTTCCTTCAAAGATCAGAACGCAGCCTGACGGCGCCTCGCGGCCAGGCAAATGCAACAAGACGTTGCAGTTTGCCAGACATTGGTGGCCGCCCGACCGATATGGATCAAATGCGCCAGCGTTTTAGCAACAGCGCATTGGCCATCACGCTCACCGAACTCAGCGCCATGGCCGCGCCGGCCACCACCGGGCTCAGGTAACCCAGTGCCGCCAGCGGGATGCCGGCCACGTTGTAAACAAAGGCCCAGAACAGGTTCTGGCGGATTTTTGCCACAGTGCGCCGCGAGATGTCGAGGGCCGCAGCCACCAGCATCGGGTCGCCGCGCATCAGCGTGATGCCGGCGGCGTGCATGGCCACATCAGTGCCATTGCCCATGGCCATGCCCACATCGGCCGCCGCCAGTGCGGGCGCATCGTTGACGCCATCGCCCACCATGGCCACCACATGGCCCCCACGCTTGCCAATGCCTGTGGTTCGCTGCCCCCCGAGGGGTCCTTCGCGCCCCGCCTGCAGCGCCTGCACGCAGGCCACCTTCTCGCCGGGCAGCACCTCGGCCATCACCTCGCCCGCGTCGGGGTCGAGCCCCAGGCGCCGCGCCATGGCCTCGGCGGCGCCCCGGTTGTCGCCCGAGATCATCACCGTGCGCACGCCCAGGGCGCGCAGGGCCGCCAGCGCCTCGCGCGCGCCGGCCTTGGGTTCGTCGCCAAAGGCCAGAATGGCGCGCAGGGCCAGCCCGTCGGTGGTGCGCTCGGCCACGGCCGAAACGGTGGCGCCTTCGCCCTGCAAGGCTGTAGCGCGCGCAGCCAGCGCGCCCTCCTTCAGTTCTTTCACGCCCAGCTCGTCCATCCAGCGCAGGCTGCCCACCAGATAGCTGCGGGCCAGCACCTCGCCCTCGGTGCCACGCCCCGGCACGGCGCGCACGCTGTCGGGCGCCACGGGTTGCAGGCCACGTTCTTGCGCAGCAGCCACCACGGCGCGGGCCAGCGGGTGCTCGCTGCCGCTTTGCACGCTGGCCACGGCCGCCAGCACGGCGGCCCCGTCCTGGCCCGGCACCACCTCGAAGGCGGTCAGCCGTGGCCGGCCCACCGTCAACGTGCCAGTCTTGTCGAACGCCACCACGTCCACCTTGTGGGCCAGCTCCAGCGCCTGTGCGTCCTTGATCAGGATGCCGTGCCTGGCCGCCACGCCGGTGCCCGCCATGATGGCCGCCGGCGTGGCCAGCCCCAGCGCGCAGGGGCAGGCAATCACCAGCACCGCCACGGCATGGATCACGGCATTCTCGAATGGCGCGCCCACCCACAGCCAGCCCAGCAGCGTGGCCAGCGCCACCACCAGCACCACCGGCACGAAAACGGCCGACACCTGATCGACCAGGCGCTGAATGGGCGCCTTGGCGGCCTGCGCGTCCTCGACCAGCCGGATGATGCGCGACAGCACCGTCTCGGCGCCCACCGCCGTCACCTGCATTACCACCCGGCCATCGCCATTGATGGAGCCGCCTGTCAGTGGCGCCCCCACCTCGCGCGTCACGGGCAGGGGCTCGCCCGTGAGCATGGACTCGTCCACCTGGGTGCGGCCTTCCAGAATACGGCCATCCACCGGAATGCGCTCGCCGGGGCGCACCACCAGCCGGTCGCCCACCATCACCTCGGCCACCGGCATATCCACCTCGCCGCCCTGTCCCAGCATATGGGCCACATCGGGGCGCAGCGCGTGCAATGCGCGGATGGCCGCCATGGTCTGGCGCTTGGCGCGCGCCTCCAGCCATTTGCCCAGCAGCACCAGCGTGACCACCACCGCCGAGGCCTCGAAATACAGGTGCGGCGCATGCCCCTCGTGCGCAGTCAGCCACAGCCATATCGACAGCCCCCAGCCCGCCGACGTGCCAATCGCCACCAGCAGATCCATGTTGCCCGACAGCGCCTTGAGCGCGTGCCAGCCCGCCTTGTAAAAGCGCGCCCCCAAAATGAACTGCACCGGTGTGGCCAGCGCAAACTGCACCCAGGCGGGCAGCATCCAGTGGTAGCCCAGCAGATCACCCAGCATGGGCAGCACCAGCGGGGCCGACAACAGCAGGCCCATGCCCACCGGCAGAAAACCGGCCCAGGGCGACAGGTCCTCGGGCGCATCGTCCTGCCCCGCCGCGCGCGGCTCGTAGCCCGCATTGCGCACGGCGCGGCGCAGCAGGATGTCCATGGCAGGGCCTTGCGCACCCGGGGGCGCCACATAAACGATGCGCGCCGACTCGGTGGCCAGGTTCACGGTGGCATCCTGCACGCCAGGCACCTTGCGCAGCGCCCGCTCCACACGGCCCACGCAGCTGGCACAGGTCATGCCGCCAATGCCCAGGTCCAGGGTTTCCGGGCTGTTCGGAGATTCGGGGGGCGTGGCAAATGTATCCATGGGGATACCGTAATCCTTGTCATGATGGCAAGGTCAAGCGATGACAGCGATCAACCTTGCAGGCATCAGAGCCATTGCCAGCGCTTGACTATGCCACCATGTCAATGATCATTTCCGTGCCATGATTTTTAACCGGAGAAATTGCATGCAATACACATTTCAAGTAGAGGGCATGACCTGCGGCCACTGCGAGCGCGCCGTCACCCAGGCCGTGCAGCAGATCGACCCCGCCGCCACCGTGCGCATCGACCGCGCGCACAACCGCGTCGATATCGACAGCACCCAGCCCCGCGAAGCCCTGGCCGCCGCCATTGCCGAAGAAGGCTACCAGGTCGCTGCATGAGCGCCACCCCGACCCCGCAGGCCTGGCCCGTGCCCATCGGCGAGGCCGCGCGGCGCGCCGGGGTGTCGGCGCGCATGGTGCGGCACTGAATCGCTGGGCCTGCTGCCCCCGTGGGCCGCGCCGGCAGCGGCTTGCGCCAATACACCGAGGCCGACATGCAGGCCATGCAGCGCACGCTGCAGACATTGGTGCCATGCTGCCAGGGCAACGACCGGCCGGATTGCCCCATTCTGGACGACCTGGCCACCACCCCGGGCAACCGCACGGCAGCGCGCAAAATGCTATTACATTCATAGCTTCCAGCGCTTACCCATAAAGCGTTACAGGCCTTTTTTGCTCGATAAAAAATAGGCCGCAGCAACCGCGCATAGCTCGACCAGCGGGTTGCGCAATCCACCGTGCCGGGCATGGCAGATGGCTATGTGCGCAAGCTCCCCCGCGGTCAGAACGGTGCCGAA
>WOZN01000120.1 GCA_011620245.1 Acidovorax sp. | reverse complement strand
CGCCGCGTCGTCCCCCTTGCAGGGCGCAGGCCTGTCGGAGACAGGCCTTCTTCGCACTGTCCAACAGCACGCAGGTGCTGTTGGAGCCGCAGCGCTCAGCCTTGCCTGGCACCCCGATCACGGCACCGGCGGGCGCATCCAACTGCCGTTTTTAGGTT
Organism: Acidovorax sp.; assembly: GCA_011620245.1. Taxonomy (GTDB): domain Bacteria; phylum Pseudomonadota; class Gammaproteobacteria; order Burkholderiales; family Burkholderiaceae_C; genus Acidovorax. The sequence goes on along the minus strand of WOZN01000120.1, from coordinate 8,726 downwards.
GGAACGTGTTCACGATCGCATGAACAAGACTTACGCAAAACAGGCCCAGGCAAGCCGCCTGCCACAAAGGCGCGTACCGTTGTGGCATCCTTATTTGCGTAAGTCCCAATGAACAATCTCAGTCGAAAACACCGGGATGTGTGAAACAAAACATTCCCGACAAGCCGGGTGCCGGCTTCTCCCATGGCCTTGCATTTGTCGCGACAAACCCGCCCCGGGATGCATGGGAAATCGGGGTTTGGGGTCTCAAAACGGGTGGCACGGTGCTTGCGTTCAAGCCCGTCAAAGGATGCCGCTCACATGCCACGCAATCTCATCATCAACGACACCACGCTGCGCGACGGCGAACAGACCGCCGGTGTGGCGTTCACGGTGTCCGAGAAATGCGCCATCGCCACGGCGCTCTCGGCTGCAGGCGTGCCCGAGATGGAGATCGGCATCCCGGCCATGGGCGAAGAAGAGATCCACTGCATCAACGCCATCGCCGCGCTCCAGCTGCCCGCACGCCTGATGGTCTGGGGCCGCCTGACCGAGACCGACCTGGCCAGAGCGCTACGCTGCGACGCGCAGATCGTGCACCTCTCGATTCCGGTCTCCGACATCCACCTGCAATACAAGCTGCGCCAGTCGCGCGAGTGGGTGCTGGAACAAGTCACGCGACTGATCACTCGGGCTGCACAGAGCGGGCGCCAGATTTCGTTCGGCGCCGAAGACGCGTCTCGCGCCGACAGCGACTTCCTGATCGAGGTGGCGCGCCGCGCCCAGGCCTGCGGTGCCAGCCGCATCCGTTTCGCCGACACACTGGGTGTGCTCGACCCCTTTGCCACCTTTGAAGCCATCGCCCGACTGCGCGATGCGGTGGACATGGACATCGAGATGCACGCCCACAACGACCTGGGCCTGGCCACCGCCAACACCCTGGCCGCTGCGCGCGCCGGCGCGAGCCACGCCAACACCACCGTCAACGGCCTGGGGGAACGCGCCGGCAACGCGCCCCTGGAAGAGGTGGTGATGGCCGCACGCCACCTGCAGCACACCGACACCGGCGTCGCCACCCAGGCCCTGCTGGGCATCTCCCGGCTCGTGGCCAACGCCTCCGGGCGTTCGGTGGCCTTCAACAAGAGCATCGTGGGCGAAGCCGTTTTCACCCACGAATCGGGCATCCATATCGACGGCCTGCACAAGCACCCCTCGACCTACGAAGGCTTTGACCCCGGCGAACTCGGCCGGGAGCGCCGCACCGTGCTGGGCAAGCACTCGGGATCGCAGGCCGTGCGCCTGGCCTTCGGCGCCATGGGCCTGAGCATCGAGGACGATGCGCTGACCGAACGCGTGCTGGCCCGCATCCGCGAGCACGCCATGCGCGTGAAGCAGGAAGCCACACCCGAAGAGCTGCGTGGCTTCCTGGTGGACGCGCACAACCTCGCCAATCTGGCGCCGGATTGGGGACGCGCATGAACAGCCCCAACCGCCCCAACCGTGACACCACGGCCGTGAGCGCCCCTGCGCCCGCAAGCTGGTGGCGCCTGCTGCGCGAGGACGCCCGTTGCGTGCTGACGCGCGACCCTGCCGCGCGCAGCCTGATCGAGGTCTGGACCATCTACCCCGGCATGCAGGCGATTGCCCTGCACCGCCTGGCCCACGCGCTGTGGATCCGCGGCTGGCGTTACCTGCCGCGCTGGCTGTCCTTCCTGTCGCGCCTGGTGACGCAGATCGACATCCATCCCGGCGCCCGCATCGGTGCGCGTTTCTTCATCGACCACGGCACGGGTGTCGTGATCGGCGAGACCGCCGAGGTCGGCGACGACGTCACGCTCTACCACGGCGTCACGCTGGGCGGCACCAGCTGGCGCGCGGGCAAGCGCCACCCGACCGTGGGCCACCAGGTCGTGGTCGGCGCAGGCGCCAAGATCCTGGGCCCGATCCGCGTCGGTGACGGCGCCCGCATCGCGGCCAATTCGGTGGTGATCGAAGCCGTGCCGGCGGGCGCCACCGTGGTCGGCATCCCGGGTCGGATCGTGGCGCCGGCACGCCGCACCACCCACGGTTTCGACCTCGAACACCACCTCATTCCCGACCCGGTGGGCAAGGCCATCGCCTGCCTGCTCGACCGCGTGGCCCAGCTGGAACGCAGCCTGGCGCACAGCCAGGGCCTGGCCAGCGCCGACAACGCCTGCGGCGTCTGTGACGATCAATGTGCCGAACCAGGATTCACCCATGCGGCATCCCATCTTCAACCCGCAACCATGGAGTAAAGCCCAATGGAAAACTTCGTTCAACAGCTCAAGGCCCTGTCATCGGCCGAGGATTTCTTGCAATATTTTGGCGTGCCGTTCGAGCAGTCGGTGGTCAACGTAAGCCGGCTGCACATCCTCAAGCGCCTCTTTCAATACATCCGCCAGCAGACCCTGCCTTCGGCCGATGACGAACTGGCGCTCTACACGGTCTACCGCGAGCAGCTGGTCAAGGCCTACGCCGACTTCGTGAAGTCCACGCCGGCGCAGGAAAAGGTGTTCAAGGTGTTCCAGGACGTCGGCGGCAAACAGCATGTCACGCTGGACAGCTTGAAGACATCGCTACCCCAGCGCGCGGTTGCCTGAACCCGCAACGGAGAAAACCATGCACATCGTCGTCTGTATCAAGCAGGTGCCGGACTCGGCACAGATCCGGGTCCACCCGGTCACCAACACCATCATGCGCCAGGGTGTGCCGGCCATCGTCAACCCCTACGACCTGTTTTCGCTGGAGGAGGCGCTGCGCCTGAAGGACAAGTTCGGCGGCAAGGTCACGGTGCTGTGCATGGGCCCGCCGCAGGCCGAAGAGGCGCTGCGCAAGTGCATCAGCTTCGGCGCCGACGACGCCGTGCTCGTAACCGACCGCGCGTTTGCCGGCGCGGATACCCTGGCCACCTCGTACGCGCTGGCCGCGGGCATCCGCCAGATTGCCAAGGAGCAGGCGGTGGACATCGTTTTCACCGGCAAGCAGACCATCGACGGCGACACGGCCCAGGTAGGCCCTGGCATCGCCAAGCGCATGGGCCTGCAGCTGTTGACCTATGTGTCGCGCATTGTCGAGACCGATCTGGACGGCCGCACGATCACGGTCGAGCGCCGCGCCGAAGGCGGCGTGCAGGTGCTCAAAACGGCCCTGCCCTGCCTGATCACGATGCTGGAGAACACCAACGAGATGCGCTTCGCCAACCTGCCCGCCATGATCCACGCCGCCGCCTACCCGGTGCGCAAATGGAGCAAGGAAGACGCCGGCATTGAAGACCTCGGCAAGATCGGTCTGAAGGGTTCGCCCACCGTGGTGAGCAAGGTCTTTGGTCCGTCGCCGCGCACCGAGAAGGTGGAGATGCTGGATCTGGAGACTTCGAACCTGCGCGACATCTCGCTCAACCTCCTGCAAAAAGTTTTCACCCGCCACCCCACGCTTGAAGCAGACCTGTTGATGAAGGAGATGTCATGAGCGAAGCCCCCAAAGAAGCCGCCGCCAAGCGCCCCGCGGGCCGCGGCCGCAACCTCGAACTGTCGGAAGAGCTCAAGGCCTACAAGGGCGTCTGGGTTTTCGTCGAACATGACCGCGGCCATGTGCACAGCGTGTCCTGGGAACTGCTGGGTGAAGCGCGCAAGCTCGCCGACACCCTGGGCAGCCAGGTGGGCGCGGTGCTGCTGGGCGGCGCCGACGAGCAACTGGAGAAGTTCGCGGCCGAGGCCATCAGCTTCGGCGCCGACACCTGCTACCTGGTGACCGACCCGGTGCTCAAGGGCTACCGCAACGAACCCTTCACCAAGGGTCTGACCGATCTGGTGAACAAGTACAAGCCCGAGATCCTGCTGCTGGGCGCCACCTCGCAAGGCCGCGACCTCGCGGGTTCTGTGGCCACCACCTTGCTCACCGGCCTGACCGCCGACTGCACCGAGCTCAACATTGACCCGGTCTCCAAGGCCCTGGCCGCCACGCGCCCCACCTTCGGCGGCTCGCTCTACTGCACCATCATGACCCTGGCCTACCGGCCGCAGATGGCCACTGTGCGCCCGCGCGTGATGCTGATGCCGAAGGCCGACACCAGCCGCACCGGCAACCTGGTCTACGACACCCTGGGCATGGTCGAGACACAGATCGTCACCAAGCTGCTGGACTTCATCGCCGATGCCCACAGCAACAAGATCAACCTGCCCTACGCGGACGTGATCGTGAGCGGCGGCAAGGGCCTGAAGAACCCCGACAACTTCAAACTGGTGTTCGAGCTGGCCCGTGTGCTCGGCGGCGAGGTCGGCGCCACGCGGCCCTGCGTGCAGGCCGGCTGGGTCGAGGCCGACCGCCAGGTGGGCCAGACCGGCAAGACGGTGCGCCCCAAGCTCTACATCGCCGCCGGCATCTCGGGCGCGGTGCAGCACCGCGTGGGCATGGAGGGTTCGGACGTGATCGTCGCCATCAACACCGACCCGAACGCCCCCATCTTCGAATTTGCGCATTACGGCATCGTCGGCAACGCAATGCTGGTGCTGCCCGCTTTGACGAAGGCGTTCGCCGAACACCTGTCCAAGCACAGTGCACAAGTTGCCTGATCCCATTCACCTGCGGGGAACGCCATGAAAAAACCCTCTCAATTCGACGCCATCGTGGTCGGCGCGGGGCCCTCGGGCAACGCCTGCGCCTACACCCTGGCCAAGGCCGGCCTCAAGGTCCTGCAGATCGAGCGCGGCGAATACCCGGGCTCGAAGAACGTGCAGGGCGCCATCCTCTACAGCGACGCGCTGGAGAAGATCATTCCCGACTTCCGCGACGACGCGCCGCTGGAGCGCCACATCATCGAGCAGCGCGTCTGGGTGCTCGACGACAACAGCTTCGTCGGCACGCATTACCGCAGCGACGACTACAACAAACCGCCTTACAACCGCTACACCATCATCCGCGCGCAGTTCGACAAGTGGTTCAGTTCCAAGGTGCGTGAAGCCGGCGCGCTGCTGATCTGCGAGACCACGGTCGACCACCTGATCATGGATGGCGAGCAGGTGGTTGGCGTGCAGTGCGACCGCGAAGCCGGCGACGTGTACGCCGACGTGGTGATCCTGGCCGACGGCGTGAACTCGACGCTGGCACGCAAAGCGGGCTTCCACGGCGAGATCAAGGAGAGCAATGTCGCACTCGCCGTGAAAGAGATCCTCTTCATGCCCGAAGACACAATCCGCCAGCGCTTCAACATCGGTGAAGAAGAAGGCGTGGTCATCGAGATGGTCGGCAAGATCACCGACGGCATGATGGGCACGGGCTTCCTGTACACCAACAAGGAATCGCTCACCATCGGCATCGGCTGCATGCTGGGCGATTTCAAGGGCAGCGTAAACAGGACCAGCCCCTACGCCTTGCTGGAAAAGCTCAAGCAGCACCCCTCGATCGCTCCGCTGATTCAGGGCGGCGAGATGAAGGAATATGCGGCCCACCTGATCCCCGAAGGTGGCTTCTATGCCATCCCCAAGGTGTATGGCAACGGCTGGATGATCGTGGGCGACTCGGGCGGCTTCGTCAACGCCGTGCACCGCGAAGGCTCCAACCTGGCCATGACCACCGGGCGCCTCGCGGCCGAGACCGTGATCGCCGCCAAGGCCGCCGGCAAGCCCATGAGCGAAGCGGTGCTAAAGACCTACAAGACCGAACTCGACAAGAGCTTCGTCATGAAGGACCTGCACAAGTACCGCGACATGCCCGATGTTTTCCACAAGAACAACCAGTTCTTCACCACCTACCCGGAGCTGGTGTCCAAGGCCGCGCACAAGATGTTCACCATCGATGGCGTGGACAAAAAAACCAAGGAACGCGAGATCCTTTCCAGCTTCCGCACTTCCCGATCGCTCTCCGGCCTGGTGGGCGACGCCGTCAAACTCTGGAGGGCTTTCCGATGAGCACCGTAGCCGTGACTGTGAATGTCGAAGAGAAACTGTTTCAGAACCGCTACCGCGTGGACGCGGGCCGGCCCCACATCCAGATCAAGGACCCCGGGATCTGTGCCAACAACTGCACGCAGAAGTCCTGCACCTACGTGTGCCCGGCCTCCTGCTACAAGGCCGAAGGCAACGGCAGCGTGACGCTGATCACCGACGGCTGCCTGGAATGCGGCAGCTGCCGAATCATCTGCTCGGAGTTCGCCAACGTGAACTGGGAGTACCCGCGCGGCGGGCACGGCATCCTCTTCAAGTTCGGTTAGCCCTAACCATTCATGGTGCTCCCCCCACCCCGATGATGAAAGAGACTATGGGGAGGCAGGCAGCAGGCCCAGGTCGAGATATTTTTTTGGTGGCGATGACCCCGAACCTGACTTGACCCGGTGCGCTGACTCGTACCCCGGATTGCCTGCATGGAGAGCGAACGCCAAAAAGGCCGTTGGCGAGTTGTCGCCTTCAGGCATCTTCAGCCGCGCCGCCCACTGCCTTGCCTTTGTCGACCGTAGCAACAAAGGAGGTGGTATGGAACTGGTAGCACTGCACCAACGTGCGGTAGGTCAGTCCCACGCAACCCGACCAGAGCGCGGTGATTTCTTTGCGCCTGCGCCAGACGACCTCTTTGCAGGCGCCATACCCATCGGTACCCCATCTTCCTGTTCGACTACGAACAAATGCACCAGTTCATTGCGCGTCTTTATTGCGAATAATTCGCGTTTGCTTTATTATCACGGGACTCCAACCTCCAAAGATGTACTCCATGTCAAAGACTGTCAAAGCCCTGCTTGCCGCCTGCGCACTGGTCGCCGCTGCGGGTTCCGCCGTTGCCCAGGAACAGGTGGTCAACCTCTACTCGGCGCGCCACTATTCCACCGATGAAGCCTTGTACACCGGCTTCACCAAGGCCACGGGCATCAAGATCAACCGGGTGGATGCGGACGATGCGGGCATTGTGGCGCGGCTGAAAGCGGAAGGCACGGCCTCCCCCGCTGACGTGATCCTGCTGGTGGATGCAGCAAGGCTCTACCGGGGCGAAATGGATGGCCTGTTCCAGCCGATCCGCTCCAAGGTGCTGGAAGACGCCATTCCCGCCAATCTGCGCAGCCAACCGGCCAGCGACGGCGGCATCTCGTGGTTTGGCCTGTCCACCCGCGCGCGGCTCATTGTGTTCAACAAGGTCAAGGTTCAAAAGAGCGATGTGGATACCTACGAAGAACTCGCCGATCCCAAGAACAAGGGCAAGCTGTGCATTCGCTCGGGCTCACACCCTTACAACCTGAGCCTGTTTGGCTCCGTGACCGAACACCTTGGCGAGCAAAAGGCCGAGGCCTGGCTCAAGGGCATGGTGGCCAACCTCGCCCGCGCGCCCAAGGGCGGCGACACCGACCAGATCAAGGCTGTAGCGGCTGGCGAATGCGATATTGCCGTCACCAACAGCTATTACCTGGCACGCCTGATGCGATCCACCAAACCCGAGGATGTGGCTATCGCCAACAAATTGGGCGTGGTGTTTCCCAACCAGCAGTCCTGGGGCACCCACATGAACATTGCCGGAGGCGCCGTGGCCCGTCATGCAAAAAACCAGGCCAATGCCATCAAGTTCCTCGAATACCTGGCCAGCCCCGAGGCGCAGAACTATTTTGCCAATGGCAACAATGAATGGCCTGCGGCCAAGGGGCTGAGCATCGAAAATCCGGCGCTCAAGGCAATGACGCAGGGCCAGCCCTTCAGAAGCGAAACCATTCCGATCAGCGCGGTGGGTGCCAACATCACCAAGGTGCAGCAAATGCTGGACCGCGTGGGGTTCCAATAACTTGTCATCTGGGCCCCCTCTGCTGAGGAGGCTTGTCACCTTGCCCGGCTCTGTCCGGGCTTTTTTTTGCCCTTCAGGACGTGAATTCCTTGGGTGATAATTGACGCAAACGTCAACGTCAACGTCACTCACTGGAAACAAAACATGGAAATCAAGGGCAAGGTATTCATCGTGACCGGCGGCGCGTCGGGTCTGGGCGAAGGCACAGCGCGCATGCTGGCCGCGCAGGGCGGCAAGGTCGTCATTGCCGACATGCAGACCGACAAGGGTGAACTGGTGGCCAGGGAAATTGGTGGCGCCTTCGTCCAATGCGATGTCAGCAGCGAAGCCGATGGCCAGGCTGTGGTGGCCAAGGCCGTGTCGCTGGGCAAGCTGATGGGCCTGGTCAACTGCGCCGGCATTGCCCCTGCAGAAAAAACCGTGGGCAAAAACGGCGCCCATGCACTGGCCTTGTTCAGCAAGACCATTACGGTCAATCTGATCGGCAGCTTCAACATGATCCGCCTGGCCGCAGAGGCCATGTGCAAGAACGAACCCGAGGCCACCGGCGAGCGCGGCGTGTTGATTTCCACCGCCAGCGTGGCGGCCTATGACGGCCAGATTGGCCAGGCTGCGTACTCGGCTTCCAAGGGCGGCGTGGTGGGCATGACACTGCCCATTGCACGCGACCTGGCCCGCAACGGCATCCGCAACATGACCATTGCGCCCGGCATCTTTGGCACGCCCATGCTGTTTGGCATGCCGCAGGAAGTGCAGGACGCGCTGGCCGCCGGCGTGCCCTTTCCCAGCCGCCTGGGTACGCCCCAGGACTACGCCAGGCTGGTTCAGCACATTTTTGAAAACGACATGCTCAATGGCGAGGTGATTCGCCTGGACGGGGCCATCCGGCTGGCCCCTCGCTGAACACAGTTCTCACCAGATAAGACGAGCACGCCATCGGCACGGGGCGCCTTCATGGCTGAAGGCATCCC
>WOZN01000126.1 GCA_011620245.1 Acidovorax sp. | reverse complement strand
GCCATGCGCCCAAAGGCGCGGTTTTATGTGCCGCATAGCGTCGAACACTACACTAACTGGGGCAAAACGTCAGGCGTGTGCGCTGTCTCGCGTCACGGCCAAATGCAAGCCGGCAGCACTCAGCACGGCCAGCAGTGTTTTAACAGTGGGGTTTCCCTTGGGCCCCAACGCACGGTATAGACTTTCGCGCGGTATGCCCGCACGTTCAGCCACTGCAGCCATGCCTTGCGCTTCGGCCACATGGCGCAGGGCGGCCAGTAGCGCAGCTTGCCCGCCAGGTTCGTCGGCTTCTTCCAATGCTGCGGCCAGATATTCATTGGCAAAGTCGGGGTCTGCCTTCAGCAGTTCCACCACGGCGGCATCGTGTGGGCGGCTTGCGGGTTGCTTTTTTGCGGTCATGTCGGTTTCCTTCGCTGTTGCCAGTCATGCCAGTTCGCAAGGGCGGCGGTTATGTCGGCTTGCTGGGTGCGTTTGTCGCCACCTGCCAGCAGCAACACAAGGCGCTTTCCGGCTTGGGCGTAATACACGCGGTAGCCCGGCCCCCAGTCAATGCGCAGTTCCCAAACCCCCTCGGCAATGGGTTTGCAGTCCCCAAAGTTGCCAGCAGCCATGCGGCCCACTCGCACCAGCACACGGGCCCTTGCTTGTCTGTCTGCCAGCGCGGCAAGCCATTGCGCGTATGGGTCTTGCCCGTTGGGGCTCAGGTAGGTCTGAACTTTAAACATGGGTTCTGTGAATTATACGCTACACCACCACGCGCAGCGCACCTGGCTCGGCCCGGGCATCGAACTGCACACTGGCCTGTTCCAGAATCCACACCTCGATGCGCTCGTGGTGAGCTGACGCGCATTGACGCCAAGTTTCAGCTTAAGAGCAGCAGTGCGGCGCAGGTTGCCGTCCCAGTCCATGAAATAGCCTGCATCACCGCTTATGCTGCGACGGGTGTATCCAGCACCGCCTTCAGGTTGAGACTCATGTTGGTCTTGGTCGCATCGGCATAGGGGCAGATGCCCTTGGCGCGTTCCATCAGGCTGTCGGCCGTGACCTGGTCCAGTGGGCCGGCCAGCGTGGCCGTGAGGCTGAGCGCCATGCGGTAGGCACCTTCGAAGTTCACGAACATCGACAGCGTGGCCTCGACGTAACAGCCGCGCAGCGGCAGCTTGTCGGCCTTGGCGATATGGCGGATAGAGTGTTCGAAACAGGCGGCGAAGGCGGCCGCGAACAGCATCTCGGGGTTCGGCCCTTCGCCGCTGCCGCCCATCTCCTTGGGCACAGCCAGCTTGAGCTTGAAGCTGCCGTCTTCGCTCTGCACCTGACCGCCGCGACCGCCCTGGGTCAGCACGGTTGTTTTGTAGACCAGGTCCATATCAGACTCGCTTTCCTTTGAGCAGCCGGGCTTGGTCCGACTGGCTGTACTGGTTGAAATGACCTTGCGCATGGGCGAGCCGGCGGTTGGACATGCGGATGGCTTCGATCTTGCCGGCCGGGGCGATGCGTGAGACGCATTTCTCCAGATCGGTGCTGGCGCAATGCGGGCAGGTCGGCACCGTGCTGGAGCGCACCAGCAGTTCGAACTCGGCCTGGCAGGCCTTGCAGTGGTAGTCAAACATGGGCATGTTGGCCTCCGGTGGGGGTGGAACAGGATGGGGTGGGTGCGCTGCAGCCTTCCAGCGAGGCCGGGCGTTGCGCCGAGGGCATGAGGCCAATCCAGGCCGTTACCGCCGCGGTGTCGAAGCCGACGTGGCGGCTGCCGTCGGCGGCGTTCAGCATCAGCGGGCGGCGGATCAGCAGCGGCTCGGCGATCAGCAGGGCCAGGGCGGCCTCGGCGTCCAGCGCCTCGGGAACCACCTCGCCGCTCTTGATGCGTGGTGCCGCGCGGTTGAACCATTGGGGCACGGGCAGCGGCGCGAGAAATTCGAGCAGGGCCTCGGCGGTCCAGTGCGTGGTCAGCAGGTTGCGCCGCTCCAGCGTGTGGCCGGCGGCCTGGAGCGCGGCGCGCTGGCGTGCATTGCCGCCGCAGCCGGGCTTTTCAAAAAAAACGAGGTGGCTCATGGCGGGCTTTCGCTGGGGGTGGATTGGCGGGCCGGACGCAGCAGCCGCAGGCATTCCACGTTGGCGGCCATGTCGAATGCGCTGAAATCGTCCTGCGTGCGCAGGCTGGCGTCGGCGCCGAGCGCGAGCAGCTGGCGCAGCACGGCGGCCTTGCCGCTGCTGGAGGCATACATCAGCGCGGTGGCACCGGTGCTGTTGGTCTGGTCGATGGGCACGCCCGCGCGCACCAGGCGCTCGATGCCCGACAGATCGCCATGCACGCAGGCCAGCCAGAGCGCGTTGTTGCCGTCGCGGTTGACCGCGTCCAGGGTCACGCCGTGGTCAAGCAAGGCGTTCACGATGGCGGCGTCGCCGCGCCAGGCGGCAAGCATCAGGGGCGTGTTGCCGTGCGCGCCACGCGCGTCGGGATCGTCAAAGCCTTCGGCGCGCAGCCAGTCCGACAGCGCCTGCGTGGGTGGTTTGCGCGGCGGTGCGGGCGCAGGCGATGCGGGTGCCGCAGGGGCCGGTGCGCTCTGCGCCGTGACCCAGGCCGCCTGGCCGCCGATGAGGTCGGCAACCTCGGTGAAGCCGAAGTCGGCAAACATCTGGGCCCAGGTCTGGCTGGCGTTGCCGTGGTAGCAGTAGATCAGCACCGGGTGCGTGCGGGCGGTGCGCAGCAGCAGGTTGTCCTGGTTCTCGCTGCACAGCCGCACGGCTCCGGGCCAGCCGTCGCGGGCATGGCTGGCGGCGTCGCGCGCGTCGAGCAGCAGGGCGTTGGGGTGGGCAGCGCACCAGGGGCCGACCTCGGCCACGGTGAGACGGCGGAAGACGCGTTGGCCTTTCATGGGCGGGACTCCGGGTAAGGGGGTGTGCTGGTGATCCGCGCATCCAGTACCGGCAGGCCGACGCTGAAGTGGTAGAGCACCTGCCAGGGCTCGGTGCCCGGGGCGCCCAGACCGAGCAACTCGCGCACCGGGTCGTCGAAAAAGCAGCCGATGCCGGTGCCGCGCAGGCCGGCGGCTTCTGCTTCGAGGTAGAGCACCTGGCCGATCAGGCCGGCTTCGCGCAGGCGCTCGCGGTACTGCCAGGGCGCATCGCTTTCAACGGTTGGCAATTCGGCCAGCATGGCGATCACGAACACCGCATCGGCCCCGATGGCCTGGTGGCAGGACAGGGTGCGCAGCGTGCCGGCCAGCGCCGGGTTCAAGGCCAGCTCCACCAGCGGCAACTCGGAGGGACAGCCTTCGACCGGTTTCCAGGCCAGCCGGGGCAGGGCGGCTTGCAGGCGCGACCGGGCCGTGGTGTTGCGCGGCAGCAGGTAGGCGCCGGGTGCCAGGCCATCGACGCGGTGGGCGAACAAGACGGTGTGCACCTGGGCCGTCTGACCCATGTCCCACGGCAACTGGCCCGCCGGCATCAGCGCGGCGAGCAGGGGCCAGAGGGTGGCGGTGTCGGTGCGCGCGCTGCGGTCGAAACGCTGGGCACTGCGGCGCTGGCGGATCAATTGGGAAGCATCGGGGGAGGCGTTGGCTTCGTTGCGGGCCAACAGCGTGCGGCGGGCCTGCGCCGGCAATGCCGTGCTCGGGGCGGCGCTGAGGCGGCGCGAGGCCTGGGCCACCGTGTCGATCACCGGCCAGCGGTACATGGGATGGGTGTCGAGCCGGTTGGCCACGCCACGCCAGCACGCGCCTGCGAGCAGGGCGGGGATGTCCTCCGGCGCAGCAGGCCTGGATTCCAGGCACAGCTCGAACACGGCTTCGGCCTCTTCGCCCTCCGCGTTCTGGAAATCACCCGCGCGGTCCAGGCCCATGAGCGCGGCCTGCTCGCCGTGGCCCAGGCCCAGCTCGCGCACGCGCCAGCCCAGCAGGGCCGCGGCGTAGCGCAGGGCGCCGATGGCGTGGCCCATGTCGAGCTGGCAGTAGCGGAAGGCGCGTTCGCCGTATTTCCAGGCCTCGCGCCAGTGGATCGAGCTGAAGCCCACCAGCAGGCGCGGCGCGGCGGCCGGCCCGACAAAGGTGGCGCGTTGTTCCAGCGCATGTTCTTTGGGTGCGTAGTGGTACAGCCCATCGGCCAGGTCGGGCAGACCCTGGGCGACCAGGTAGACCTCGGTCGGGTGCAGGTTGCCGCTGGAGGGGTTCACGCGCAGCGCCCAGCGGTCGGGGCCGAGTTCTTTCCAGGCCGAGAGCGCGAACGAGCATTCGAACAGGCGGCCGATCTGGGCCAGGTTCGCGGGACGGGCCTCGCGCCCGGGCTCGAAGAGTTGATTCCAGCCGATGGCCTCGTCAGCAGCCTTCAGCAGCAGGGGTGTGAGCGGCGCGCCAGCGAAGCGGCGGAACGGATCGGGCTGGGCGTCCCAGTCCAGCGTCTCGGGGCCGGCGGCGTAGGCGGCCAGCCGGTGCTTGCTGCGCTCGTGGTAGGCCATCACGCGGGCCAGGGCGCTGACCTGAGCGGTGTTTTCAGCCATGGGGCACCTCCGCCGGGCCGTGCGAGAGCGCAAGCAGGCCGCTGCACTGGTCGGTGATGGCCATTACGGTCTGCGGCTGCAGGCGCTGCAGCCAGCGCCGGGGCAGGGCGGCTGCACCGCAGCGTGCGCCGGCCAGCATGCCGACCAGGGCGCCCGTGGTGTCGGCGTCGTCACCCTGGTTCACGGTGGCGATCAGGGCGGCTTCAAATTCGCTGTGCCGACTGTAGAAATGCAGCACGGTCTGCACCGTGTCCACCACATAGGCCGTGGCGTGGCCGCGGTAGGGCGCAAAGGCGAAGGCCGGGTTTTGCTCGATCCAGCGATCGATCCAGACCAGGCTGTCCCCATGGCTGGCGCCGCCGATGAGCCGGCGCACCAGATGCCCGAACCCCAGCGTGGCGGCGTCGGACAGCGGGTGGTGGTGCGTCAGTCGCGCCTGGGCGATGGACAGGCGCTCGAAGGATTGATCATCGCCCAGCGTGGCCAGGGCCACGGGCAGGTTGCGCATCAGCGCGCCGTTGCCGCCATCGCCCGGGTTGTAGGGGCCGGACAAAGTGCGTTCGTGGAGGTAACGCAGGATGCCGCGCCGGCAGGTGTTGCCGATGTCCACCGGCCTGGCCTGGAACCAGCGAACGAAAGCCTGGCCAATGGCGTGCACCAGGGCATCGTCGCCCTGGGCATGGGCTTGCAGGGCCTGTGGGCCGCCCTGCAGCAGCGCGTCGCCCAGGGCCAGGCTCATGGTGGTGTCGTCGGTGACCTGGCCGCGCGCGAGCTTGAGCCAGCCGCCGCCCACGATGTCGCGGTGCACCCCGTGTTGCAGGGCGATTTCGCGCGGCCGCATGAATTCGACCGTAGCGCCCAGCGCGTCGCCGATGGCCAGACCGAGGTAGGCGCCGAGCACCTTGTCAAAGCACTCATGCGGTTTCGCCTTCAAACGCATAACTGCGTTGGTTCGCCTTGCCGTGCTGCAGCATTGTCTGCGGCTCCCGCCTTGTTCTGCGCTTGAACTCAAAGCCGTATCAGTCATAACGCGCCACCACGTCGTAGTCACCCCCGAGCGCGACCACCTCCTGCTCGCCCTGCAGCACCGTGCCGGGCAGCAGGCCGGGAAACACCAGCAGCTTGCTGCTGGGCACGAGCAGCTCGAACACCCAGTCGCCAAAACACGAGGCCTCTTCGGGGCTGAGGCTGAAGGACACGATGTTGTTGAGCCGCACCCGGCAACGGCGTCCGTGCAGCGTGCCCTGCAGCAGCTGCTCTTCCACGCGGTTGCTGCCGCGCCAGAGCCGCACATGGCGGCCCTGCATCTGGGGAGCGGGCAGCGGGAAGCGGGCCAGCGCCCACTGGCAGAACTCGTACAGCAGGTCGAGCTGCTGGTAGATATTGTTGCTGTGGTAGCGGCTGCTGGCTTTCTCTTCGAGGTAGGCCACCCAGGCCGGCGAAGGGAAATGCGCCAGCGGTGCCTTGTGGAACGTGGGCACCAGGCCAAAACGGCTTTCGACCCAGCCCTTGAGCACCGCGCCGGCTGCACCGTTGGCGTCCATGCCCCAGCCCTGCAGCAGGCGGCGCCAGCTGCCGCGCCAGCGCCGCTGCTCGGCCGCGTCCAGGCCGCCGAGTTCGTGCCGCTCGGGCGGGCACAGGCCGAAGGCGATGGACAGGTAATGCACAAAGACCTCGCGCGCTTCGTTCAGGTGGTCGCAGCGGTCCAGCAGCGCGAAGAGACCCGGCTGGGTCTCGCGCGCGCCGGCGATGTGCAGTTCGGGCGCGCGCTCGTTGAAGCCTGTGCTGGCCAGCCAGGCCGTGGGCACACCCACCAGGTTGGTGCTGATCCAGCGTTGGGGTTGGTCAAAGCCTTCATCGCTTGCCACGGCCGCCCAGGAGTATGAGATCAGACAGGCCTGTTTTCGTTCGGATTGCGCACCGGCCCCATCAGCGTCAGGCCTTCTGCGTAGGTGATGGTGTCGAAGGTGACGTCGAATTTCAGTGCGGCGTCGGCGATGGCGTCGAGCTTGCCCAGGGTGTCCTTCTTCTTCAGGTCGTTCTTTTCCAGGTAGAACAGGTCGAGCAGTTCGTTGTAGACCGTGGCTTCATCGATCGGCAGCACATAGAACATTGCCCCCTTGTACGGCACCTGGTACTTCTTCGAGAGGTCGATGTTGTTGCAGAACAGGAAATACTTGCCGCCTGCGCTCAGGGTATCGCCCAGCACCTCGGCCACGTCCTTCAGGTGTTCGAAGCTCAGCAGGTAGCCGGCGAAGAAGGACAGGGTCTTCTCGCCCACGGTGCCCACCGCCATGGTCTGGCCGCACAGCAGCTCGGGCGGGCGGGCCTCGTCGGCCAGCTTGGGCGCAAAACGCAGCGCGAGTTCGCCGCGAAAGCCGACCCGGCCGAATTTGTTGGTGCTGCCCTTGAGCAGGGGGTTGAGCAGGCGGCCTTCGCTGTCCAGGCGGGCAAACGCGGTGTCGTCGATCTCTGTAGTGGCCAAGGTGGCGGTCATGAAGCTTCCTTCGGGTTGGTGGCAGGGATTGCCGGGAGGTTTGGGGTGTTGCGCATCCAGTCGGCGGTCTTGAAGAAGGCCGCCATCAGCACCTTGTGCAGGTCCGGGGGCACGCCGGTTTGCTGCATGGCCGCGGCCATGCAGGCCAGCCAGGCATCGCGTTCGGGCACGCCGATGGCAAAGGTGGCGTGGCGCATGCGCAGACGCGGGTGGCCGCGCTGCGCCGTGTAGTCCCTGGGGCCGCCCAGCCATTCGGCCAGGTACAGACTCAGTACGGCCTTGGTGTGGCCCAGGTCGGGCACGTGCATGGCGCGGATGCCGGTGGCATCGGGCCGGCTGTCCATCTGGCTGTAGAAGGCATTCACCAGCCGGTCCACCGCCGTCTGGCCGCCGATCGCTTCGAAATGCGAGGGCTGTGGCGAGGGCGGTGGCGAGGGCGGTGCGACCGGTTCGGTGGTGAGCGCGCGGGGCTGGTTCATGCCTCTCTAAAGAGCAATGACCGTACCAGGCGGATTTGCCGACCTGCGGCCATCAAATGCGACACAAAGCTGCCGCGGCGACCCGCCGCCGCGATTTGTTTGCGACGGATTTCGCTGTTTTGTCGGGAACAGGACAAAGCCCGGGCAGCGCCCGCTGCAAGCCCTGAAAAATGCGCTTTTCTCTCTGTGGAGGCCCTGTTTCAGGGGCGAAAAACAGGGGCCAAACCACATGGCACGGAAGCTGCATGGAGAAGGGTGCGCGGACACCAGTCCGGCCCACGTGAACCTAGAGCAATAAGACCAACAGGCACGGAAGGCTGACCCAAAGTCGCGGCAACGCTTGCTTAGGTTCTTTAACTTTCCTGAATGGAGTACTGCAATGGCCAAACTTCGGCAAATCGCCTTCTACGGTAAAGGCGGCATCGGTAAATCGACTACTTCCCAGAACACCCTGGCTGCTCTGTCCGACCTCGACCAGAAAATCCTGATCGTCGGCTGTGACCCCAAGGCCGACTCAACCCGCCTGATCCTGCACGCCAAGGCCCAGGACACCATCCTCTCGCTGGCCGCTGAAGCCGGTTCGGTGGAGGACCTGGAACTCGAGGACGTGATGAAGATCGGCTACAAGGACATCCGCTGCGTCGAGTCCGGCGGCCCTGAGCCGGGTGTCGGCTGCGCCGGCCGCGGCGTGATCACCTCGATCAACTTCCTCGAAGAAAACGGCGCCTACGATGGCGTGGACTATGTGTCCTATGACGTGCTGGGCGACGTGGTGTGCGGCGGCTTCGCCATGCCCATCCGCGAAAACAAGGCGCAGGAAATCTACATCGTGATGTCTGGCGAGATGATGGCCATGTATGCGGCCAACAACATCTCCAAGGGCATCCTGAAGTACGCCAACTCGGGTGGTGTGCGTCTGGGTGGCCTGGTCTGCAACGAGCGCCAGACCGACAAGGAACTGGAACTGGCCGAAGCCCTCGCCGGCATGCTGGGCAGCAAGCTCATCCATTTCGTGCCGCGCGACAACATCGTGCAACACGCCGAGCTGCGCCGCATGACGGTGATCGAGTACGCCCCGGATTCCAAGCAGGCCGCCGAATACCGCACCCTGGCCCAGAAGATCCACAACAACGCCGGCAACGGCACCATCCCCACCCCCATCACGATGGACCAGCTGGAAGACATGCTGATGGAGTTCGGGATCATGCAAGCGGTCGATGAGTCCGAAGTCGGCAAGGCCGCAGCTGCGGCGGCCGCCCTGGCCGCCGCATAAGCGGCCCATCGGTCGGCCCATCCGTCGGCTCCCAAAGTCCGATCCACCTGGCCTATGCCGGCGGGTCGGACTTGAAATCCAAGCAAACCAAACATCTATTGGAGTTACCCATGACTGCCACAGTTGAAGACCGCAAGGCCTCGAACAAAGCCTTGATCGAGGAAGTGCTGAAGGCCTATCCCGAAAAGATGGCCAAGCGCAGGGCGAAGCACCTGGGCTCGTTCGAAGAAGGCAAGCCGGACTGCGGCGTCAAGTCCAACATCAAGTCCTTGCC
>WOZN01000246.1 GCA_011620245.1 Acidovorax sp. | reverse complement strand
GCTCGGCCACGGCGCGGCGGCGCAGCTTGCGCAGCAGCAGCGGCTGGGCGGCCCAGGTCAGGGCCGAATACAGCCAGAGTGCGGCATCTGCCATGGGCGGCGGAAAAACAGTGGTCAGTGGGCCGCGCTGCCCACCTGGGCATCGGGCTTGACGCGGTGCAGCAGGGCAAGCATGGCCGCTTCGATGCGGGCCAGCGCCTCGGGCGTGTGGCCTTCAAAGCGCAGCACCAGCACGGGCGTGGTGTTGCTGGCGCGGATCAGGCCAAAGCCGTCGGGCCAGTCCACCCGCAGGCCGTCGATGGTGTTGATCTGCGCCGGGGCCGCAAATGTGCTCGCCGCCAGGGCCTGCAGTTCGTGGGTCAAGCGGTGCGGTTCGCCCTCGGCACAGGTGACGTTGAGTTCGGGCGTGCTGAAACTGGTGGGCAGACCGTTGAGCACGGCGCCCGGATCGGCGCTGCGCGAGAGGATTTCAAGCAGGCGGCAACCGGCATAGGTGCCGTCGTCAAAGCCGAACCAGCGCTCCTTGAAGAAGATATGGCCACTCATCTCGCCACCCAGGGGCGAGTTGAGCTCTTTCATGCGCGCCTTGATGAGCGAATGGCCGGTCTTGAACATCACCGGCTGCCCGCCCGCCGCTGCAATGACCGGCGCCAGGCGCTGGGTGCATTTCACGTCGAACAAGATAGGCGCGCCCGGCACGCGGCTGAGCACATCCTGCGCAAACAGCATCATCTGGCGGTCGGGGAAGATGTTGGTGCCGTCGCGCGTGACGATGCCCAGCCGGTCGCCATCGCCGTCAAAGGCCAGGCCCAGCTCGGCATCGCTGGCCTGCAGGGTGGCGATCAGGTCGCGCAGGTTCTCAGGCTTGCTGGGGTCGGGATGGTGGTTGGGAAAGTTGCCATCCACCTCGGAAAACAGCTCGATCACCTCGCAACCCAGCGCGCGGAAGATGGCCGGGGCCGATGCGCCCGCAATGCCATTGCCGCAATCGACCACGATCTTCATGGGGCGGGCCAGCTTCACGTCGCTATGGATGCGCTGCGCATAGGCCGGCAGCACATCCACCGAACGCACGCTGCCGCCGGGCAGCAGTTGCCAGTTCTCGTCTTCCATGGTGCGGCGCAAGGCCTGGATTTCATCGCCGTAGATGGCGCGGCCATTGAGCACCATCTTGAAGCCGTTGTAATCGCGGGGGTTGTGGCTGCCCGTGACCTGGATGCCGCTGGCGCACAGGGTGCTGGCCGCAAAATACAGCATGGGCGTGGTGACCGGGCCCACGTCGATCACTTCAATGCCCGCTTCGATCAGGCCCTGCACCAATGCGCCGCTGATGGCGGGGCCGGACAGCCGGCCATCGCGCCCCACCGCCACGGTGGTCTGGCCTTCGGCGCGGGCCGCCGTGCCAAAGGCGCGGCCCAGGCCCAGGGCCACTTCTTCGTTCAGGGTGGACGGCACGATGCCGCGGATGTCGTAGGCCTTGAAGATGGCGGGGGTGGTTTGCACGGAAGGGTCTTTCGCTGCGAAGGGGGTCAAACGTCCGCTGCATTGTAGGGGCGCCCTTGCCCCAGCCCGTGGGCACAGGTCCGAAAATGGCCAGCCTCGCGGCACCGCGGCCTATCATGCCGACCATGACCTCGCCCGCCCTGCCCCTTGCCACGCCCGCCTGCAGCGCGACCGGTATTGCGGCCGACGACGGCCGTTACCGCATCCTGCAGGCCCGGAATGCGCGCTTTAACGGGCGGTTTTTCACCGGTGTCACTTCCACCGGCCTCTATTGCCGCCCGGTCTGTGCGGTACGCACACCCCGGTGCGAGAACTGCCGTTTCTTCACGGAAGGCGATGGCCTGCACGTGCCCGGCGCCTTTGATGGTCAGGACTTGCGCAAATGACGATGCCACAACGGTACATGCCTTCGTGGCAGGCGGCTTGCCTGGGCCTGTTTTGCGTAAGACCGTGAACACGTTCTAAGTCATGTCTAAATGTCTAATATTGGTTCGCCATGCAATACCATTTCGCCACTGTGCAGACAAGCACCCCTACCCGCCTGGGCACCGTGCGGCTGGCAGCCTCTCCCCAGGGCCTGGCCGGTCTGTGGTTTGACGGCCAGCGCCATCTGCCGGCGCAACTCGACGGCCCCCAAGCCTGGCCGCAAGACCCGCAGCACCCGGTGCTCGCCGCCGCCATCGAGCAACTGCACCAGTACCTGCGCGGCAAGCGCACCCGGTTCGAACTGCCGCTGGACCTGGCGGGCGGCACGGCGTTCCAGCAGGACGTGTGGCATGCGCTGCTGTCCATCGGTTGCGGCCACACCACCAGCTACGGTGCGCTCAGCCAGCAACTGGGCCGCCCGGCAGCGGTGCGCGCCGTGGGTGCCGCCGTGGGGCGCAACCCGATCAGCGTGGTGGTGCCCTGCCACCGGGTGCTGGGCAAGGATGGCGCCCTCACGGGCTACGCCGGGGGTCTGGAGCGCAAGAGCGCACTGCTGCAACTGGAAGGCGCAGCGCTGCGCCCGGCGCAGGCACAGCGTGAGGCGCGGGCATGAACGCGCCGGCGACCAAACCGGTGTCGGCCTGGCTGGGCGAGTTTGTGCTGCTGGCGGCCCTGTGGGGCGCGTCGTTTCTGTTCATGCGGCTGGGGGCCTCCGAGTTCGGGCCGCTGCCCACGGCCGGGCTGCGGGTGGCGCTGGCCACTTTGTTCCTCTGGCCCATCCTGCTGCGCCAGGGGCAGTGGCCCGCGCTGCGGCGGCACTGGCGCCCCATCCTGGCAGCGGGGCTGATCAACTCGGCCATTCCGTTTGCGCTGTTTTCCTGGGCCGTGCTGCACATTGCCACCGGGCTGTCGTCCATCCTCAACGCCACGGCGCCGCTGTTCGGTGCGCTGGTGGCCTGGATATGGCTGGGCGACCGCATCAGCCGGCTGCGCTGGCTGGGGCTGGCGCTCGGGTTTGCCGGCGTCGCCCTGCTGGCATGGCGGGCGCCGGCGGGCACCGGCCTCAAAACCGGCCATGCCGCCTGGGCCATCGCGGCCTGCCTGATGGCTTCTTCCTGCTACGCCATTGCCGCCAGTTTTGCGCGCCGCTACCTCACGGGCATTCCCCCGCTGGCCGCGACCACGGGCAGCCAGCTCGGCGCCACGCTGGGCCTGGCCCTGCCGGCGCTGTGGTTCTGGCCAGCGCAGATGCCGGGGTTGCGCGCCTGGGCGGCCATCGTGGCCATCGCGGTGCTGTGCACGGGCATCGCCTATATCCTCTACTTTCGCCTCATCGCCCACGCCGGCCCCAGCCGCGCCTTGGCGGTGACGTTTCTGGCGCCGGTGTTTGCGGTGGTGTATGGCGCGGTGTTCCTGCACGAGGCCATCACGCCATGGATGATTGGCTGCGGGCTGGTCATTGTGTGCGGAACCATGTTGTCAACGGGACTTGTCGGGGTGGCACGCGCCCGGCCAGGAGTCGCGCAACGGACCTAAACTCGGCGCATGGATCTTGTGCAGACCCTCAAAAACAGCCTTGCCGCCGAGCAGCAGGCCAACCGCCATCTGCGCCAGCGCGACCAGCAAATGCGCCTTGCGCTCGATGCCCTGGGCGGCGGGCGCTGGGAATGGGATATTTCTCGCCAGAAGCTGGCATGCCATGGCCGCTTCTATGCCGCCTTTGGCCTGGATGCCACCGACATGGATGACGCCTGGGAACGCTGGCACAGCCGGCGGCACCCGGCCGATGCGGCGCGCCTTGCCGACAAGCTGGAGCGCACCTTGCGCGGGCAACTGGACACCTACGAAGCCGAATTCCGCATGCTCGACACGGCGGGCCGCTGGCGCTGGCTCATATCGCGGGGACTGGTGGGCGAGCGCGATGCCGCGGGCCGCCCGCTGACCCTGCTGGGCATGGTCGTAGACATCACGGCCCGGCACGAAGTCGAAGATGCGCTGCGCGCGTCGGAAGCCAAATACACCACCATCTACCAGACGCTGCCCGACCCCGCGGGCATTTCGCGGATATCGGACGGGCGCTATCTCGACGTGAACCCGGCCTTTTGCGAACTGCTGGGTGCAGAGCGCAGCGCCGTGCTGGGGCGCACCTCCAGCGAACTCAACGTCTGGGCATCGCCCCACGAGCGCGCGCGCATGCTCGAAACCTACCAGCGCGAAGGCAAGGTGGACCGCCTGTACATGGTGGCGCAGCGCCAGGGTGCGCGCATGCCGGGCCTGATGTCGGCACGCCCCATTGTGGTGGACGGGGAAGACTGCTTCCTGTTCGTATTTCACGACATCACCGAGGCCCAGCGTGCCAGCAATGAGTTGCGGGCGCTCAACAACCAGCTGCAGCAGGCCGGCCGCATGGCGCGCCTGGGGGCATGGGAGGGCACGCGCGAAGCAGGCATGGTGTATTGGTCGGATATCTGCCTTGACATCCACGGCCTGCCCCCTGGCACCCCACCACCCCACGACTATGTTGAGCGTTTCGTGGCGCCCACCTGGCAGGAGGCCGTGCGCGCCAAATTGCGCACATGCCTTCATCACCAGACCGAATGGGATCTGGAAATTGAAATCATCCGTGCCGATGGACGCCTGATATGGGTGCGTGTGCGCGGCGAGCCGGTGCTGCAGGACGGCGCTGTCACCGGCATGCGCGGCGTGCTGCAGGACATTGACGAGGCCAAGCGTTCCGAGCAACGGCTGCGCCAGTCGGAAGACCGGTTTTCGCGCATCTTTCACCTGATGCCCTACCCCATGGGCATGACGCGGCAAAGCGACGGCGCCTATGTCGAAGTGAATCCCGCGTGGGAGCGGGTGCTGGGCTTCACACGCGCGCAAGCGGTGGGCAGCTCGGCCATCGAGCTGGGCATTTTTGATGCGCACGACCGTGCCCGTCTCATTGACGTGGCCATGCAGACCGGCCAGCTCGACGCCTACGAGATCAAGATCATCACGCGCAGCGGCGAGGAGCGCACCGTGCTGCAATCCATGCGCGCCACAGAGTTCGATGGCCAAGCGTGCTGGATCTTTGCAGCGCACGACATCACCGACCGCAAGCGCAGCGAAGAGCAGGTGCGCGAACGCGAGGCGCTGCTGTCGCTCACCATTTCAGCCGCCGCGCTGGGGCTGTGGGACTGGAACCTGCAAACCGGCATGGTCCATGGCGATGCGCGCTGGCGTGCCATGCGTGGCGCGGACACCGACGATGCGGCCGCGCCCGCCGTGCACTGGACAACGGGGGTGGCCGCCGACGCGCTGCCCGGCATTTCGGCGGAATTGGCGCGCCACGCCGCCCACCCAGCCACCCCCTTCGACGCCACCTGGAAAGTGGTGCTGCCCCTGGGACAAGCCCGATGGATTCGCAACCTGGGCAAGATCATCGACCAGCATGGCACCGATCAACCCGCGCGCATGCTGGGCGTGTCCATTGACGTCACGCCGCAGCGCGAGCAGGAAGAAATGCTGCAGAAACTGGCCCATTACGACGCACTGACGGGCCTGCCCAACCGCGTGCTGCTGGCCCAGCGGCTGCAGGCCGGCATGGCCCAGGCCCGCGCCCAGGGCACCCAGCTCGGTGTGGCCTACCTGGACCTTGACGGCTTCAAGCCCGTCAACGACCGCCTGGGCCATGGCGCGGGCGACCGGCTGCTGGTGGTGGTGGCAGGCCGGCTTTCGCGCGCGCTGCGCCCGCAAGACTGCGTGGCCCGCCTGGGCGGCGACGAGTTCGTCATCCTCATGCCGGGCCTGGCAACGCACGCCGATGGCGAACGCCTGCTGCAACGCGTGATGGAAAACATTTCTTCGCCCTACACGCTGGACACCGAGCAGGTGGCGGTGACAGCCAGCATCGGCTACACGGTGTTCCCCGCGGACGACGCAGACGCCGACACCCTGCTGCGCCACGCGGACCAGGCCATGTACGCCGCCAAGCAGGCGGGGCGCAACCGGTTTCACCAGTTCGATGCTGCGCAAGAACGCGCCCAGCGCGAGCAACGCGCACAACGCCTGCACCTGCACGAGGCAATGGCGCAGGCGCAGTTCGTACTGTTTCTGCAGCCCAAGGTGGTCATGCAGACCGGCCAGGTGGTGGGGGCCGAGGCGCTGGCGCGCTGGCAGCACCCCGAGCGCGGCCTGCTGCCGCCGGGCGCCTTTTTGCCGCTGCTGGACGGGACCGAGCTGGAGATCGTTTTTGGCCAGTGGGTGGTCGAAGCGGCACTGGCCCAGCTGGAGCACCTGCAGGAAGCAGGCCTGAACCTGCCTGTGAGCGTCAACATCTCGGCCCCGCACCTGCAGCATCCCGGTTTTGCCGCGTGGATGGTGCAATGCCTGGCCCGCCACCCCCGGGTGGCGCCCAGCCTGCTGGAGCTGGAAATCACCGAAAGCGCGGCACTGTATGACCTGCCCGCCGTCTCCGAAACACTGGCCACGCTGCGCGCGCTGGGCGTGGTGGTCTCGCTCGATGATTTTGGCACCGGCTATTCGTCGCTCACCTACCTGCGCCGCCTGCCCATGGACACGCTCAAGATCGACCAGAGCTTCGTGCAGGGCATGATGACCGACCCGGGGGACCGGGCCATCGTGCAAGGGCTGATCGGACTGGCACAGTCGTTTGGCTACCATGTGATTGCCGAGGGCGTGGAAACCATCGAACAGGGGCAACTGCTGCAGCAGTTCGGTTGCGCCCAGGCCCAAGGCTATTGCATCGCGCGGCCCATGCCCCTCGATGCCTTCATCGACTGGGCCCGCCACTGGCAACCGCACGCAGAATGGCAAGGCCTGCGCCCCGAAGAGTATTCAATCTAAAAACGGCTGCAGCGCTTGCCCATCAAGCGCTTGCAGCTATGGTTTTTGACGATGTTTGCGTCGCATCGGGCCCGGCGGTCAGGGGCCCACCAGGTCCTTCACCTGCTGCAGCGCGGCCGGGTCGTCCATGGTGGTCAGATCGCCCGGGTCGCGGCGCTCGGCCACGGCCTGCAGGGCACGGCGCAGCAGCTTGCCGCTGCGCGTCTTGGGCAGCACGGTCACAAAATACACGCGCGAAGGCCGGGCCACGGCGCCGAGCTGACTGTCCACATGCTTCATCACCTCGCCTTCGAGCTTGAGGCGCGCGGCGTCGTCGGTCAGGCCCGAGGCATCGCGCGGCACGGCAAAGGCCATGGCCACCTGGCCCTTGAGGCTGTCGGCCACGCCCACCACGGCCACTTCGGCGATGTTGGGGTGCGACGAGATGGATTCCTCGATCTCGCGGGTGCCCAGGCGGTGGCCGGCCACGTTGATCACGTCATCGGTGCGGCCCAGGATGAAGTAGTAGCCGTCGGCATCGCGAATGCCCCAGTCGAAGGTGCTATAGATCAGCCGGCCGGGAATGCTCTTCCAGTAGGTGTTCACAAACCGCTCATCATCGCGCCACACCGTCTGCATGCAGCCCGGTGGCAGCGGGCCCTCGATGGCCACCACGCCCTTCTGGTTGGGCCCCGTCAACTCTTCGCCGTTGCTCTCGTCAATCAGCTTGACGTTGTAGCCATACATGGCCTTGCCGGGGCTGCCAAAGCGCGTGGTCTGCTGCTCCACGCCGTTGGCCAGCGTGAGGATGGGCCAGCCGGTTTCGGTCTGCCAGTAGTTGTCGATGATGGGCACTTGCAGCGCATCGCTGATCCATTGCGCCGTGGGCTCGTCGAGCGGCTCGCCGGCCAGCCACAGCGCCTTGAGGGTGGAGACGTCGTATTTCTTGAGCCAGGAGGCGTCGTGCTTTTTCAGCACCCGCACCGCCGTGGGCGCCGAGAACATGTGCGTGACCTTGTATTTTTCGACAATGCTCCACCACACGCCCGCGTCGGGCCGCGTAGGCAGGCCTTCGTACATGATGGTGGTCATGCCGGCGATCAGCGGGCCATAGATGATGTAGCTGTGCCCCACCACCCAGCCGATGTCGCTGGTGGCGAAAAAGACCCCCACGCTCCGCCGCTCACGCGGGTCGCTGCCCCCCAGGGGGGCCGCGCTTTCACCTTGGGGCGGCCCGGCGGTGAAATCGGTCTGGCCGGCCCCGGCGTCAAAGATATGCTTCATGCTGGCGGCCAGCGCCACGGCATAGCCACCGGTGTCGCGCTGCACGCCCTTGGGTTTGCCGGTGGTGCCGCTGGTGTAGAGCGTGTAGCTGGGGTGCGTGGATTCCACCCACACGCAGGGCACGGTAGCGTTCAGGTGCTGTGCACGCAGCGCCGCCCAGTCATGGTCACGGCCCGCGTGCATGGCGGCGGGCACCAGGCCCCGGTCCACCATGAGTACGGCGGCCGGCTTGTGTTTGGACAGCGCAATCGCTTCATCCAGCAGCGGCTTGTAGGGCACGCTTTTGCCGCCACGCGAGCCGGCATCGGCGCTGACGATGGCCACGGGCTCGGCATCCTCGATGCGCGATGCCAGCGAGCCCGACGCGAACCCGCCGAACACCACCGAATGCAGCGCCCCGATGCGCACGCAGGCCAGCATGGCAAAGGCCGCCTCGGCGATCATGGGCATGTAGATGAGCACGCGGTCGCCCTGCTTGACCCCCAGGCTTTGCAGCACGGCGGCCATGCGCTGCACCTCGGCATGCAGTTCGGCAAAGCTGTAGCTGCGCTCGGTGCCGGTTTCGGTGGAGATGGCCACCAGCGCTGGCTGGCTGGCGCGGTCTTTCAGGTGGCGGTCGATCGCGTTGTGACACAGGTTGGTGGTGCCGCCGACAAACCATTTCGCAAACGGCGGGTTGCTGTAGTCGCAGATCTGCTGCGGTGGCTGGTGCCAGTCAATCAGCTGGGCCTGCTCGGCCCAGAAGGCGTCGGGTTGATCGATGGACTGGCGGTAAAAGTCGGCGTAGCTGGGCATGTTGGGTGTCTCCTCGACATCTCGCGTCCTGCAGGGGGCTACAGGGGCAGCGGGTTTTGAATTCATAATTATTCATGACGGGCTTGCTCGAAGCTGACGTGCCCAGTCATTCAATATGCTACTTATTTCATAGCTAACAGCGCTTGATACATAAGCACTAGATGCCTAAAAGATGCTAAAAAGCCAGCCGCGCTATTTCACCAGCGCCAGCACATCCC
>WOZN01000217.1 GCA_011620245.1 Acidovorax sp. | reverse complement strand
TCGGGGTGCCAGGCAAGACGCGACGACGCGGCGGGCTACTGCCCGCAAGGAGGAGTAACGCCGCATGGCGCCCCGAGCGCGGTGCCGGCGGGTGCATAGCGCTCTCACCTAAAAAGTGAACGCCATCGGAGCCATCAACGATAGATTTCATGCGGCCTGGCAAGGAATACAAAGCGGTCAACTGCCGTTTTTAGGATGATATCTGCGCTCAACCAGACAATACAGAGAAAGAAGCCCACGTTCTCCTGCGCAAGCTGGCCCGCGTTTTGCATACCAAGCCATCAAGCCAGGTAGGCGACAGCGTTGTGTAGCAAAGCACGCAACGCTGTCGCAAGACCCGTTCGTTATGTCATGATCAATACAGAGCCTGTCCTCCCTTGTTCTCAGGAGCCCGTCATGCCTCAACCGTTGTACAGCCTGCTAACCAACGCCTGCCCCGTGCGCGGAAAAGCGGTGGCGTGGATGGAGGAACTGCCATCCGACCTGATCGGACTGGTGGTGGCGCCGGTGAGCTTTGCCATTGAGCAGGAGTTCGAGATCGTCGCCGACCGCAGCCTGGGCCTGGACGCCGAAGGCCAGGCCTGCTTTTGCGCCTTTCGCTATGTGCAGACAGCGCTGCGCTCGGACGACGACGAGATTTTTTACGAGGCGCCGGTCTACGCCGAAACCGTGACCGCCTGGCGCCTGCCCGACAACCGCTGGCTCGCCAGTCACAAGGTGATTGACCATTTCGGTGCCGGCGCGGTCATCCCCCGGCTCTCGCTCAGCAGGAGCATGCCCCGATGAACGCCGCGTTCCGCGAGTTCGGCATGGCCGGCGCCGTCGATCGCCAGGCCTGGCTGTTCGATTTCATGCACTCGCTCAACGCCTCGGAGTTGTCCGAGCGTGAGCGCAGGGCCTGCTGGACCTGGGCCGAGGCCTGGTCGCTGGGCATGACCTCGCAACCCACCGCGCGCGCACCGCGCTACCCCTATGAGTGGGTGCTGCGCCAGGTGCGCCACCCGGCCCTGCGCGGCTGCCGCTGAAAGGACATGAGCATGCGATCAGACCGGCACACCGACCAGCACATGACCTGCCTTGAACAAGCCCACCGCAGCCTCGCCGGGCTTCAGTCCCATCTCGGAGACCGCGTCGTTGGTGACCACGGCGACCAGCTTCGAGCCACTGGCCAGCGTGAGCGTGACCTGGCTGTTGATGGCACCCGCGTGAATGCCGCTGACCGCTCCCTTGAGCTGGTTGCGGGCGCTGAAGCGGTACTCGGGCGTGCCGCTCATCAGGCTGACCCAGGGCGCCTTGATGACCGCGACGGCCGGGCTGCCCAGCTTCAGACCCAGCGACCGCACGCTGGCTTCTGTGAGCGTGGCGACGAGGCTGTCACCCCCAGGCGTGGTGATCACCACTTCGGCGTGGATCGGGCCTTCCTTGATGGCCGTGACCGAACCCTTGAATACATTGCGTGCGCTGATGGACATGGAGAAATTCCTTCTATGTTGGGATGGACGCCGGAGGTGGCATCTGTGGGCAGTCTGTTCGAAGACGCTATGGTTTTTCAAGCCCAACGCCGTTTCTGGGCGCGCTGCTGGAGCCTGTTGACAGGCCGGAGGTGGGCATGAACACCACGGGCACGCCCCTGACGGGCAAGCTGATGATCGACACCGCCATGGGCAGTTTCCTCGGCGACAAGCGCATCCGCCTGCTCGAAGCCATCGCCCAGCACGGCTCCATCCTGCAGGCCGCCAAGGCCGTGCCCATGGCCTACAAAGCCGCCTGGGACGCGGTGGACGACATGAACAACGTGGCGCCCGAGCCGCTGGTGCTGCGCGCCACCGGCGGGCGCCACGGCGGCGGCAGCGAGCTCACCGCGTATGGCCGCCGCCTGATCGCCTTTTACCGCGCGCTGGAGCAGGAGTCGCAGACCGCACTCGCGCGCCTGAGTGGTCAGCTGGAACAGCGCGGTGAACCCGACATCGCCGAATTCCGCCAGATCCTCCGGAGGCTCACCA
This sequence comes from Acidovorax sp., assembly GCA_011620245.1. Lineage (GTDB taxonomy): Bacteria > Pseudomonadota > Gammaproteobacteria > Burkholderiales > Burkholderiaceae_C > Acidovorax. The sequence goes on along the minus strand of WOZN01000217.1, from coordinate 7,105 downwards.
TGAAAACCAGTGCCCGCAACCAGTTCGCCGGCCCCATCGGCGCCATCCGCACCGGCGCGGTCGAGAGCGAGGTCATCCTGAAGCTGGGGCCTTCGCTCGAACTCACGGCCATCGTCACCAACGAGTCGGTGCAGAACCTCGGCCTGGCCGAGGGCCGCGATGTGCTGGCCTTCGTCAAGGCCTCGTCCATCGTGTTGATGGTGCAAGAGGAGGGCGTGCGCGTCTCGGCCCGCAACCGCTTTCGTGGCGTGGTGCAGAAGATCCACCACGGGCCCGTCAACACCGAGGTGACGCTGGACCTGCCCGGCGGCCACCATGTGCTCACCGCCGTGATCACCGACCAGAGTGTGGAGCGCCTGGGCCTCGCGGTGGGCCATCCGGCGACCGCGATCTTCAAGGCCTCCAGCGTCTTCCTCGTCTCCACCGATTGAGCTTCCTTTTTCAAGAAACAAGAACCAAGGACCTTTCATGAAAGTCGCCATCGCCACCCACAAGGACTGGAGCCAGGTCAACGGACACGCTGGCCAGGCCCGCGAGTGGCTGCTGTTCGATTGCCAGAGCGGCCAGCCGCTGCCCGAGCCGCAGCGCATCGCGCTCACCAAGGAGCAACTGCCGCACCACTTCAAGGACGATGGGCCGCACCCGCTGCACGGCGTGAAGCTGCTGATCGCAGGCAGTGCTGGCGACGGCTTTCTGCGCCACATGGCGGGCTGGGGCGCGCAGGTGCTGCTGACCGGCGAGACCGACCCGCGCGCCGCCCTGCAGAAGGTGCTGGCCGGCGAGGCGCTGCCCGACACCCGCTTCGACGTGACCACCGCGCTGTGCAAGGTGCGCGACCTGTTTTCCCGCCATTGAGTTTTCCATCTTTCATCCAAGGAGTGTTTCCATGACCATCAAACCCTTTGTTTCTTCGCTGCTCGCCGGTCTGTTGCTGGTGGCCACGACCGTTCGCGCCGACGACATCCCGGTGGCCGTGGCCGCCAACTTCACCGCACCCTTCAACAAGATCGCGGCCGGGTTCGAAAAGGAGACCGGCCACAAGGTGGTGTCCTCGTTCGGCTCCACCGGCAAGTTCTACGCGCAGATCAAGAACGGTGCGCCGTTTGAAATCCTGCTGGCTGCCGACGACGAAACCCCGGCCAAGCTGATCAAGGAAGGCGCCGGGGTGGCCGGCAGCCAGTTCAGCTACGCCATCGGCAAGCTGGTGCTCTGGTCGGCCAAGCCGGCGGTGGTGGATGCCAAGGGCGAGGTGCTCAAGCGCGGTGGCTTCGACCACATTGCGCTGGCCAACCCCAAGCTCGCGCCCTACGGCGCGGCGGCCATTGAAGCCATGAAGGCGATGGGCGTTCACGACAGCCTGGCGCCCAAATTCGTGACCGCCGAATCCATCGCCCAGGCCTACCAGTTCGTGAGCAGTGGCAACAGCCTGCTGGGCTTCGTGGCGCTGTCGCAGGTGCTCAAGGACGGCAAGATCGAAGGCTCCGCCTGGGTGGTTCCTGCCAACCTCTACACCACCATCCGGCAGGACGCGCTGCTGCTGACCCCGGGCAAAGACAAGGCCGGTGCAGCCGCATTGCTGAAGTACCTGCAGGGCGCCAAGGCCCAGGCGGTGATCACGTCCTACGGCTACGAACTCGCCAAGTGAGCACCATGGCGACGGCGCTGAGCGACGAGGAACTGAGCCGCCTGCTGCAGGACGACGCGCCCTGCGGCGACCTCACCACCGAGAGCCTGGGCATCGGTGCGGCGGCGGGCCGGCTGGACTTCACCGCCCGTGCGCCCATGGTGGTGTGCGGCATGGAAGAGGCGGCCCGGCTGTTCGCACTGGTGGGCGCCCGTGTGCACCTGCTGGCCGGCTCGGGCACGGTGCTGGCAGCGGGCGAAAAGCTGCTCATCGCCGAAGGCACGGCCGCCCAGCTGCACCGCGCCTGGAAGACCGCGCAGACCCTGGTCGAATGGGCCAGCGGCATCGCCAGTTCGGCGGCGGCCATCGTGGCCGAGTCCGGCGGCGTGGCCGTGGCCTGCACGCGCAAGAACGTGCCCGGCACCAAAGCCATGTCGGTGAAAGCGGTCAAGGCCGGTGGCGCCGTGATGCACCGGCTGGGCTTGTCCGAGACCCTGCTGCTGTTCGCCGAGCACCGCCTGTTTTTGGACGAAGCACCGGCGCAGACGGTTGCCCGCCTGCGCCGCGCGCAGCCGGAAAAGAAGATCGTGGTCGAGGTGGGCGACGGGGCCGAGGCACTGCACTGGGCGCAGGCCGGGGCCGACATGCTGCAGCTCGAAAAGTTCAGCCCCGCTGCCGTGGCCGACTGCCGCCGCGACATCGACACCCTGCCCATCCGCCCCTTGCTGGCCGCGGCTGGCGGCGTGCGGGCCGACAACGCCGCCGCCTATGTGGCCGCAGGCGCGGATCTGCTGGTGACGTCGTCGCCGTTCGCTGCACCGCCACGCGACGTGCAGGTGGATTTCATCCGCCGCTGAGGTACCCCATATGCTCTCTGCCCACGACCTCGCCGCCATCTGGCTCACGGTCAAGCTCGCCGGCCTCACCACCGTGCTGCTGCTCATGCTCGGCACACCCGTCGCCTGGTGGCTGGCGGGCACGCCCTCGCGGCTCAAGGGTCTGGTGGGTTCGGTGGTCACACTGCCGCTGGTGTTGCCGCCAGCGGTGCTGGGCTTTTATCTGCTGGTGCTCATGGGGCCGCAGGGACCGGTGGGCCGGCTCACGCAGGCGCTGGGTCTGGGCCTGTTGCCCTTCACCTTCGCCGGTCTGGTGGTGGCCTCGTGCCTGTATTCCATGCCCTTCGTGATCCAGCCGCTGCAGCAGGCCTTTGCCGCCATCGGCCGCGCGCCCATGGAGGCGGCGGCCACGCTGCGCGCCTCGCCGCTGGACGCGTTTTTCACCGTGGCGCTGCCGCTGGCGCGGCCGGGGTTCATCACGGCCGCCGTGCTGGGCTTCGCGCACACGGTGGGCGAGTTCGGCGTGGTGCTGATGATTGGCGGCAATATCCCGGGCAAGACGCAGGTGCTGTCCATGGCGATCTACAACCATGTCGAGGCGATGGAATACACGAATGCGCACTGGCTGGCCGGCGGCATGCTGGTGTTTTCCTTCGCCGTGCTTCTGTTGCTCAACAGCCGGGGCTGGAGCCGTGTGCAATGAGCATCGAAGCCCGCTTTCAACAAACCTTCCCCGGCTTCACGCTCGACGTGGACCTGCAGTTGCCTGGCCGCGGCGTGACCGCGCTGTTCGGCCCTTCAGGTTGTGGCAAGTCCACGCTGCTGCGCTGCATCGCCGGCCTCAACGCCGCACCGGGCGGGCGCTGTGTGGTCAATGGCGAGGTCTGGCAGGACGGCCCGCGCAGCCTGCCCACGCACCAGCGGCCGCTGGGTTACGTGTTCCAGGAGCCGCAGCTGTTTGCGCACCTGAGCGTGCGCGCGAACCTGCAGTACGGCCGCTCGCGCACCACGGGCGTGGCGCAGCAGGTGGAGTGGAGCCGGGCGATCGAGCTGCTGGGCATTGGCCACCTGCTGGAGCGCCGCACCGCCGGGCTCTCGGGCGGTGAGCGCCAGCGCATCGCCATCGCGCGCGCGCTGCTCACCAGCCCGCGCCTGCTGCTGATGGACGAACCGCTGGCAGCGCTGGACCTGGCGCGCAAGAACGAGTTCATGCCCTACCTGGAGCGCTTGACGCGCGAGCTCGACATCCCGGTGATCTACGTAAGCCACGCTCCCGGCGAGGTGGCGCGGCTCGCCGACCACATCGTGGTAATGGAGGCGGGCCGGGCGCTGGCTTCGGGCCCGCTGGCCGATGTGCTGTCGCGCGTCGATCTGCCGATCCGCCTGGGCGAAGACGCGGGCGTGGTACTGGAGGGCGTGGTGGTCGAGCGCGACGCGGCCTGGAGCCTGGCGCGGGTGGCGTTCCCCGGCGGCTGCCTCTGGGTGCGCGACGGCGGGCAGGCGCAGGGCGCCACGGTGCGCATCCGCATCCTGGCGCGCGACGTGAGCCTGGCGCTCTCGCCGGCAACCGACACGAGCCTGCTCAACAGCCTGCCGGTGGTGGTGGACCAGCTGGCGGACGACAGCCACCCGGCGCTGGCCTTGTGCCGTTTGCGGGTGGGGACATCGTCGTCGCTGCTCGCGCGGTTGACGCGGCGCTCGGCGGCTGCGCTGGGGCTGGCGCCGGGTCAGCAGGTGTGGGCGCAGATCAAGGCGGTGGCTTTGATCGGTTAGGACTGCGCGCCACCGACCAGCCGGAACGCTTCGCGCAACAGCAGCAGCTCGGGCATGTTGCCGCCGCGCAGTTCGCTCAGGGCCTTGAACGTGCCGCCGAGCGCGTTGATCGCGGGTTTGGGTGCGTCGGGCGTGTTGAAGCGCAGCAGGTGCACACGCAGCGGGCCATCGGGCGTCTGGAACCAGGCCTTGAAATCCTCGACGCTGTCCAGCTCATCGGGGTTCAGTCCGGTGTCTTGCACCACGGCCTGTTTGAGCGCCTCGGTCTCGTGCCCCGGAGGTTCGGCGGCTGGCGCGGCCATGGACTCGGCGCCTTCGGGCAGGGCCTGCGGCCAGAGCATGCCCTGCGCCCACTTGGGGAACAGCAGCGCGTGGCTGTAGTCGTCGAAGTGGCAGAGGATCACGCGGTTGCGGCTCAGCAATTCGGTCTTGCTCATGGGGTGTCCAGTCGGTTGGGTGGAAGGTCGTCAGGCGGTTTCAGCGGTAGCCTTCTTCGCGCAGCACCTGGTGCACCACCGGGCGTGCGCGCAGGCGCTCGAACAGGGCCAGGCAGCGTGGCGGCAGGGCGATGTCGGTCTTGCTGGCCCAGAAGAGCACGTAGAACAGGGCCGCGTCGGCAACCGTGAAATCGGCGCCCATGGCGTAGCCGGTTTCCGGCAGGCCGGCTTCGATCACGGCGAAGGACTTTTGCACGATCGCCTGACCCTGCGCCGTGATGGCAGCTGTCCATTGAGCGGTGTCGGATGGGCTCAGGCCCTCGGGCAGGTAACGCTCGGTGGTGAAGATGCGCGTGAAGCCCTGGCCGTGCACGGTGTCCACGGCGTAGTCCATCAGCTCCAGCGTGCGCGCGGCCACCAGCGGGTCGTCGCTCAGCAGGCGCTTGCGCGGGTGGCGCCGCGCCAGCCAGTAGGCGATGGACTGGAAGCTGGTGAGCGCGCTCCCGTCGTCGAGCACCAGGGTCGGGATTGTGCCCTTGGGGTTGATCGCCAGGTAGGCGGGTTTTCGGTGGTCGCCCGCCGGCAGGTTGACGATGTTCACCTGGAACGGCAGCTCCAGCTCTTCGAGCAGGATGTGGATGCCGGTCGTGCAGGAGCCGGGCGTCATGTGGAACTGGAGGGTCATGCGCGAATGGAGTGCAAGAGCCGCGCCATGCTGCCGCGCCATGCTGCCGTGGCTTGCACGCTGCTTGCTATTCAGGAGCCGTCCACTGGTGCGAGGGCCTGCCGCGGGCTTGCGTCTGTGGTCTTTGTGCCGGTTCCTGTCCGGTTCCGTGTCGGCTTTGTCTGATATTGCCCATGGTTTTTGCTCCGCCCCTCAACACCGACGACCTGCGCCGCTGGCGCAGTTGCGAGCGCCGCTTCTGGCTGGCGCGCCGCCAACTGCAGCGCGGCGTGGCGGCGCCCACCCCGGAGGCCGCGGAACTGGCGCCCGGCGCGGGCCTGGACTTGGCCCTGCGTGCCTCGTTCCCGCACGCCGACACGGTGGCCGCGCCGCAAAGCCCTGCGCAGTGGCTGCAGGCCGTGCGCCACACGCTGAACTGTCTGGACGGCGACGCCGAGCCGCCCGAGGGCTGGGCCATCCTGGGCGCCTGCCTGACCAGCGAAGACCGCGCCCAGGTGCGCATCGACGTGCTGACCGCGGGTGAACACGGGCTGCGCCTGTTCAAGGTGCGCTACGCGACCGTGGGCGACGAAGCCGACGTGGACACGGTCGCGCTCTGGACCCATGTGGCCGCGCGCTGCGGCTTTGCGGTGCAGAGCGTGGGCCTGCTGCTGGTGGACACCGACTTTGTCTACCCCGGCCACGGCTGTTATGCCGGCCTGTTCCGCGAGGTGGACCTGGGGCCGGTGCTCGGCTCGCGCCCGGTGGCCGAATGGCTGGACGCCATGCGCCAGTGCGAGCGCGGCTCCGAACCCGAGGCCACGCCCGGGCCGCATTGCCACCAGGGCAACGGCTGCGAATTTGCGGCGGGCTGCAAGGCCTGTGTGCTGCCGACCGCGGCCGAGCCTGCAGAGACCAGCCTCGACATCCTGGGGCGCGAAGCCGCGGCTGAATGGCGCGCCGCCGGCCACCACAGCGTGATGAGCCTGCGCCCCGAAGACATCGTGCCGCCGCGCCAGCGCCGGGCCGTGCGCGCGGTGCAGCAGGGCGCGCCGCTGCTGGAGCCCGAGGTGGGCGCACTGGCGCGCGCTTGGGGCTACCCGCGCCACTGCCTGCGCTTTGACACCATCGGCCTGGCCGTGCCGATCTGGCCCGGCACCCGGCCCTATCAGACGCTGCCGTTCCAGTGGAGTTGCGCGGTGCAGTCGGCAGACGGCGCATGGAGCGAACACCATTTTCTGGCCGAGGGGCAGGGCGGCGACCCGCGCCGGGCCTTTGCGTTGTCGTTGCTGGGCGTGCTCGGCCCATCGGGCGTGGTGCTGGCCTACAACGCCGGCTTCGAGCGCAACCGCATCTGCGAGCTGGCGCAGTGGTTCGACGACCTCGCTCCCGCGCTGGAGGCGCTGCTGCCGCGCATCGTCGATTTGTTCCAGTTAGCGCGCGGCCACTACTACCACCCGGTCATGGCGGGCTCGTGGTCGTTCCGGTCCATGGCGCGCGCCGTGGCGCCCGGCCTGGAGATGGACATCATGCTCGACCCCGCACTGGGCGCGGGCGTCGGCGGCTCGGCGCGGGCGGTGTTTGCATTGATGCAGAAGCCCGGACAAAACGCCACCGTGCGCGCGGCCTGCCGGGCCGCGCTGCAAGCCCATGGCCAGCGCGAGACGACGGTGTTGCGCCGCCTGCTGGCTTTGTTTGAACAGGCCGGAACCGCACCATGGACACCGTTGCCACCGAACTGCGCCTAGTAGTTCGTTCCATTAAAACAAAT
>WOZN01000134.1:4641-9168 GCA_011620245.1 Acidovorax sp. | reverse complement strand
TTAGGATTACAGGCAACATGGCCAGTTCTTGCACCACCCCACCCTTCACCCGCCGCACCTTGCTGTGCGGTGCAGGGGCGTGCTTTGCCGCCATGGCATGGCCGGGGGCCGCCCAGACGTCGCCCGCGGATCGCAGGGCTGCGCAGGGCAACTGGCCTGCGGCCGGCACCAGTCCGCATGCACGCCAGCTGGTGCGCTGGATCGCAGGCACGGGCGACAACCAGGGCATGCCGTTTGCGGTGGTGGACAAACTGGCGGCCCGCATCCACGTCTTTTCGGCCCAGGCCCAGTGGCTGGGCACCGCCCCCGTGCTGCTGGGCGCGGCACGCGGCGACCATTCGGTGCCCGGCATCGGCCAGCGCCCGCTGGCCCAGGTCCGGCCCGAAGAACGCACCACCCCCGCCGGCCGTTTTGTGACCGAGCCCGGCCGCAACCTGCGCGGCGAAGACATCGTGTGGATTGACTATGACGGGGCCGTTTCGCTGCACCGCGTGCGCAGCGTCAGCCCAGCCGAGCGGCGCCTGCAGCGCCTGGCCAGCAGCAGCGTGCAAGACAAACGCATCAGCTACGGCTGCGTCAACGCGCCCGAGGCTTTCTACAACCAGTGGATTGCCCCCCTGTTTGGGCGCAGCAGCGGCGTGGTCTACGTGCTGCCCGATACAGAATCGTTTGCTTCCATATTCATAGCTGCAAGCGCTTACCCATAAAGCGCTAGAGGCAATATTCATTCATATTTTTTCAGGCTGCCCGCACACCCCGAAGCCTTGCGGGCGCCGGGGGTGTGCGGGCATGGACAACAGGGCAGGGGTGCTATTCGTAATGCGGCGTGCGCTGGTCCAGAAATGCCGCGATGCCGGCGCCTGCGTTGGCATGGTGCAGGTTTTTGACGAAATGGTCGCGCTCGCTTGCCAATTGCGTCGAGAGTGCATTGTGGGGTGCATCACCCACCAGTTCCTTGATGCTGGCCAGCACGTTGGGCGCCCGCGCGTTGAGCTGCCCGGCCAGCGCCAGCGCCGTCGTCAGGGCGCTGCCGGGTTCGGCCAAGCGGTTGACGACACCCAGGGCGTGCAGGCGCTCTGCCGTAATGCGGTCGCCGCACATGAGTATCTCGGTGGCCAGCTGGCGCGGCAGTGCCTGGGCCAGGCTCCAGCTGGCGCCACCATCGGGCGACAATGCCGCATTGGTGTAGGCCATGACGAACACCGCATTGCGGGCTGCCACCACCATGTCGCACGCCAGTGCCAGCGAGAAACCAGCGCCTGCCGCTGCACCTTCGACCGCTGCAATGACTGGCTTGGGAAAGGTGCGAATGGTCTCGATCCAGTTGTGCAGGCCTTCGATGCTCTGCGCCTGCACCTGCGGGTCGGCCTGGCGGCTGGCTTGCAGGCGCAGCAGGTTGCCACCCGAGCAGAACATTCCAGCCGCCCCGGTGATGACGACGCTGCGCACCTCGGCGCTGTTCTCGACAACGTTGAGCGCTTCGATGCCCGCGGCGTACATGACGGGGTCGATGGCGTTGCGCAGATCCGGGTTGCTGAGGGTCAGAACCAGGGTCTGGCCCTCGCGGGTGGCTTGAAGTTGTGCAGGCATGGGGTGTCGCAGGCGGTGGGGTCAAGGGTGTACTCAACGCTCTTCAACATGTGCCAGGCTCAGGCCAATGGCTCCGCGCCGGCGCAGCCAGGGGCTGGGGCGATACCGTGGGTCGCCATAGACCGTCTGCATGTTGAACAGCACTTCCAGGATGTTGGTGGGGCCCCAGCGGTCGCCCATGGCCAGCGGGCCGAGCGGGTAGCCCAGCCCCAGCGTGACGGCGGTTTCCAGGTCGCGCGGGCTGCAGATCTGCTGCTGGCAGATGTCGCTGGCGATGTTCACGATGGTGGCCACCACGCGCTGGGTGACGAAGCCACCGCTGTCGCGGATCACACTCACCGCCTTGCCGTCGCGGGCGAAGAGGGCGTGGGCTGCGTCGCGAATATCCACGCGCGTGGCCGGGTTCGTGGCCAGCACGCGCCGCCGCGTTGCAGCATCGTCGATCAGCAGGTCGATGCCGATGGTGCGGGCGGGATCGAGCCGCTCCACAACAGCCACGGTGGTGATGTCGAAACCCAGCGGCGCCACCAGCGAAATGGCAGCCTGCGAGGGCGAGGCGCCCGTTTCGATGGTGGCGCCCAGGTCTTTGAGCAGTTGGTAGAGTTCGGCGCGGCGCGCCGCGCGCGGCGATACCCAGACCGGCGGGATGCTGGCCACCTCGGGACTGGCCGGTTCGGCAGGCACCTGCGCCACGCCATCTTGATAGCGGTAAAAGCCCTCGCCCACCTTCTTGCCAACCATTCCGCCAGCCAGACGCTGCGCGGTGATGACGCTGGGGCGAAAGCGCGGCTCTTCGTAATACTGGTGGTAGATGGATTCCATTACGGGGTGGGACACATCCAGGGCCGTCAGGTCCATGAGCTCGAACGGCCCCAGCTTGAAGCCCACCTGGTCGCGCAGGATGCGGTCGATGGTGGCGAAATCGGCCACGCCCTCGCTGACGATGCGCAAGGCCTCGGTGCCGAATCCGCGCCCGGCATGGTTGACGATGAATCCCGGGGTGTCTTGCGCCTGCACCGGGGTATGCCCCATCTGGCGCGCGTACTGGGCCAGCGCCTCGCATGCCGCGGGGGCTGTCCTGAGCCCGGCAATCACTTCCACCACCTTCATCAGCGGCACGGGGTTGAAGAAGTGAAAACCTGCCAGCCGCTCGGGCCGCTGTAATGCTGCGCCGATGGCAGTGACTGCCAGCGAAGATGTATTGGTCGCCAATACGGCTTGTGGCCCCACCACGGCCTCCAGCTGCGTGAAGACTGCTTGCTTGGCGTCCAGCCGCTCCACGATGGCTTCGATCACCAGGTCGCACGAAGCCAGGTCGGCGACGGATGCAACCGGCTGAAGCCGGCTGCCCCAGTCTGCGGCCTGCTCGCTGGAAATGCGCCCTTTGTCCAGCAAGCGCTGCCATTGGGTCTGGATGCTGCTGCGCGCCGATTCTGCGGCGGTTGGCTGCATGTCCAGCAAGAGAACCTGGCTGCCCGCCTGGGCAGCGATCTGTGCAATGCCTCGGCCCATGGCGCCCGCGCCCACGATGCCGATGACAGGAAACTGATTTTTCATGGCGGCATTATGGCGTTGGTGTTCCACGGCACTTGTATGCAAAAATGAGTTCGCCAAAATAAGAAATTATTGTGAACATACGTAACATTATTTTTGGGGCCGGGTGTTATGTGGTGGCCGGCAGTGCTGCAGCCATCTCGCTGGGACAAAGCCGTGGGGCTGTCATCCTGGGTGCGCCGGTCGATCTCGTATTCGATGTGCAGCCCGATGCGGGGGCAGATATTGCGTCGTCCTGCGTTACGGCGGCTGTGGCGTTTGGCGACTCTCCGGTAGGCGACGCCAGGGTGCGGGTATCTCCATTGCCACCATTGCCAGGACGCTCGCCTGCGGTGCGCGTGCAGGTAGCGGGCTCGGTGAGCGAGCCCGTCATTACCGTGACCGTGTCGGCTGGTTGCTCGGGAAAAGTCACCCGCACCTACATTTTTCTGGCGGACCTGCCCGTGGCGCATGTGCCGGGCCGCGTGGTGAACATCGACCAGCTGGCGTCGGTTCCCCCTGCCGTGGCCCATGATCCTGGCGCGGGCGCAGACCGTCTGGTGCCGCCGCCCGCCGCGCGCCGCCGTGCGCAAGCATCTGCCGAACCCCGCGAGCGGGCTGAAGCTGCAGCCGCTGCACCCCGCAAGCCGCAGGCCGCCAGGCCGCCGGCCCGCATTGCGCCACCGCGCACCCCCCGGGTGGTTGCGCGCAAAGCCCCAGAACGCGAAGAGCGCACTGCCAGGGTGACTGCGCCGCCGCCAGCGCCAGAGCGATCGCGTCTGGTCATGGAGCCGCTCGATGCGTTGGGCGAACCGTCGGTTGCCCTGCGGTCTTCGGCCGACATGGGGGCTGTGCCTGCCCAGGCTTCGGCCTCCCAGCGGCAGGAAGCGGCAGCAGCCTGGAAGGCGCTCAATACATCCCCGGAAACGGTGCCGCAAGACGACGAGCGCGTTCGTGCGCTGGAGGCCGAGATGGCTGCATTGCGTGCCAAGTCGAACGCCGAGCGCGCCTCGGTCGTTGAACTGCAGCAGCGGCTGGCGCTGATCGAGCGTCAGCGTTTTCCTGCGGGACTGGTCTATGCCTTGATGGCTTTGCTGGTGCTGGCTGTGGGCTTGCTGGCCTGGGTCTGGAGCCGGGCGCGCCGTGATTCCCGGCTGGCCGTGCAGGCCTGGCGCGATTCGGTGGCGTTGAGCGCCCAGCACAGCCATGCAGGGGTGTACGACCCCCATGACCTGACGCCGCACCCCCACGACACATGGGCACCAGAAGACTCGTCCCCGTTTGGTGCGGACACCTATATCCAGCCGGAGTCTCGGCTTCGCAAGTCCAACGTGCCTGCCGCTGCCTCTGCGCCAGAGCCCGCACCGCAGCCAGCACCAGCACCAGCACCAGCACCAGCACCAG
>WOZN01000134.1:2595-4541 GCA_011620245.1 Acidovorax sp. | reverse complement strand
CCAGCACCAGCACCAGCACCAGCACCAGCACCAGTGCCAGTGCCAGTGCCAGAGACCGGTCCTTGCCTTGAAGGCCCCGCACATATCGTCAATCCCGAAGAACTGTTTGACATTCAGCAGCAGGCGGAATTCTTTGTTTCCGTGGGCGAGCACGATCTGGCCGTGCAAGTGTTGAAGAAACACATTGCAGACCACCTGGAAACATCACCATCGGCTTATCTGGAGCTTTTGCGGCTGTACCACAAGCTGGGCCGCTCGGACGATTTTTCCCAACTGCGCGCGCAGTTCTGCAGCCATTTCAACGCGCAGGTGCCAGAGTTCTCGGAATTCAGCCGCCAGGGTAAAACCCTGGAGCATTACACCGACGCATTGGCCGCCATCGAGGCAGAGTGGACCTCGCCCTCCGTGGTGCAGTTGCTGGAAAAATTCCTGTTCCTGAGAGACGGTCGCGCCGCGGTTGCCCCGTTTGACCTGGCTGCGTTTGACGATTTGCTACTGCTGTTGGCCATTGCTCAGACCACCCCGGCAAATGGGCGCAGGGCTGTGCCTGCGCGCATGCGTACAACACCGATTGCGCCGCCGCCTGACAATGCGCCGGACAGCACGGCGTCATTGCCTTCTGGCCGCAAACCTTCGCCGCCAGTGGCTCCAGTGGCTCCAGTGGCTGCTGCGGTCGATCTGCCGCTGGATTCTCTGGCTGCCAGCCTGGAGTTTGGTTTTGGCCGGCATGCATCTCCGGCAGGATTGCCCGGCAATGCCGCTTCGCAATCCAGCGCACGCCTGGATACACCGAAACTGGACCTGGACCTGTCCGATCCTCAGCATCTCACGCTGAGTGATCTGCCGCCTGTTCCGGTCACAGCTGCGCCACGTCCGGACCAGCCAATTGGCTTTGGCATGGCCAACGACCTCGTGGAATTGCGTCTCGAACTCGAACAGCGCAAACCCGCTCCCAAGGCGTGATTCCAGGTCGGCTGGGAGTCGCATCCACCACGAACTGGTGCCACGGCGCAGCCGCAATGCACCGTAACGTTATCGGGCTGTTTTTGCTTCAGGGCTCTGCAACGCTGCCATGCGTGCCATCAGATGGCGCGCCGCATCTTCGGGGTCTGGCGCGTTGACCAGCGCCCGCACCACGGCGATGGAGCCCACGCCGGTGCCCAGCACTTCGCCAAACTGATCGGCGCCAATGCCTCCAATGGCCACCAGCGGATAGCTCCGCATGAGGCGCGCGTAAGCTGCCAGGCGGCCCACGCCCTGGGGCGCCGTGGCCATCGTTTTGAGCGTGGTGGGAAACACTGCTCCCATAGCGACATAGCTGGGGCCTACGGCATCGGCGCGCACCATTTCAGCGTAGCCATGCGTGCTGACCCCCAGCCGCAGGCCCGAGGACTGCAGCGTCTGCAACTCGCTCGGTTGCAGGGCGTCGAGGTCTTCCTGCCCGAGGTGAACGCCATAGGCGCCGGCCTCCATGGCCTGCCGCCAATGGTCGTTGATGAACAGCAGCGCCGGTGTGCCTTGCACTGCCTGCACGGCTGCCGCCACTTCGCGCGCCACGGCGGCGGGGTCGTCCGATTTGAAACGCAGCTGCACGGTGGGCACGCCCGCATGGGCCATGCGCCCCACCCACGCGGCATCGGGCAGCACCGCATAGAGGCCCAGCCGCTGCGGACAAGGTGCAAAAGCGTTGCGCCGTGGTAGGGGTTGCAGGCCATAGTCCTGCGGCTCGTCGGGCCAGGGCGTCGGGGCGAAATGGCCGGTGCGCGTAGTGCGTGCCTGCCAGGCGCGGGCTACGCATTCTGCATCGTGCGCAATGAACCCGAGGGTGCTGCTGGCCTGCAGGGCCGCCTGGTACACCGGGTCGGGCGATGTGGGCGCGGGCGCGGGTTGCGCCGGAAAACCGGGAAACGCAGTTGCATGGTGCCGCAAGATTTCTTGCAGCAAGG
>WOZN01000134.1:0-2495 GCA_011620245.1 Acidovorax sp. | reverse complement strand
ACGGGCGTGCTGGCCTGGGCGGTGTCCTGGGCGGCCATGGCGCCGGCCCGGCGGGCGGCCCGCCCCGCCTGCACCGCATCGGCAAAAGCGCCGGCCATGGTGACGGGGTCTTGCGCCAGTGCGACGGCGGTGTTCAGCAGCACGCCGTCATAACCCCATTCCATGACCTGGCAGGCGTGCGAGGGCAGGCCCAGGCCCGCGTCCACCAGCAGCGGCACTTCCAGGCGCTCGCGCAGCAACTGCAGCGCATAGGGGTTGACGGGGCCGCGCCCGGTGCCAATGGGGGCGGCCCAGGGCATCACGGCCTGGCAGCCCACGTCCACCAGGCGCTGGCACAGCACCAGGTCTTCGGTGCAGTAGGGCAGCACCTGAAAGCCGTCCTTGATGAGCTGCGCGGCCGCTTCCACCAGGTTGAGCGTGTCGGGCTGCAATGTGTAGTCGTCGCCAATCAGCTCCAGCTTGATCCAGGGGGTGTTGAACACCTCGCGCGCCATATGCGATGTGGTGATGGCCTCCTGCACACTGTGGCAGCCGGCGGTGTTGGGCAGGATGGGCACGTTCAGGCGGCGCAGCAGCTCCCAGAAGCTGTTGCCCGCCTCGGCGCCGTGGCTGCCCTGGCGGCGCAGCGATGCCGTGAGCATGGCCGGGCGCGCGCGCTGCACCGCGGCCTCCAGCACTGCCGGAGACGGATAGCGGGCCGTGCCCAGCAGCAGCCGGCTCGAAAAAGACTGGCCATAAAGGACCAGCGAGTCGTCGAAATTGGAGGCGTTGGAAGCGTTGGAAGCGTTGGAAGAGGTCATGGCAAGCGGTGGTGTCAGCCACCCGTCACAGGAGAGATGATTTCCACCCGGTCGCCGGCCTGCAGCAGCTGCTGGGCATAGCGGGTGTTGGGTACAAAAACGGCGTTGACCGCGACAGCGAAGGGCGGGCGCGCTCCCACGGCGGCAATGGCGTCGGCCAGCGTGGCGCCGTCAGGCAGTTCGCGGGGTGTCTGGTTGATCAGAATATTCATGGCAACGCGCGGCTGTCGTCTCCGGTGGGCAAGGCAAGATCAAAGCGGCAGGCCAGCGGCGACTGGCCGGTGGCCATGAGTTCCAGCACCACGTCGAGCATGGCCGGGGCAATCATGAAGCCATGGCGGTACAGCCCGTTGACCTCCAGCACCCGGGGGCGCGGCCGGCGCACGGCGGGCAGATTGTCGGGCAAGGTGGGGCGGCACTGGGTGGCGATTTCCACAATGCGGGCTTCGGCAAAGCCCGTGTGCACGGCGTAAGCGGCGCTCAGCAGCTCCAGCGTGGAGCGCACGCTGGCGGGCGACAGATCGTTGGACTCGATTTCCGTGGCGCCGATCACAAACAGATGGTCTTCCTTGGGCGCAATGTAAATGGGATAGCGCGGGTGCACCACCCGGGTGGGGCGCCGCAGCGTGACTTCGGGCGCATGCAGGCGCACCACCTCCCCACGCACGCCGCGCAGGGCGCGCCATTGGCCGCGCGCGCCCAGGCCGCGGCAGTCGAGCAGCCAGTCGGCCTGCCCGGGTGCGCCGGGCGAGAATTCGCCGGGTTCGCGGGGCGTGTGCCAGTGGCAGCGCACCTGCAAGCGGTCCATCTCCTGGGTCAGGGCGGCCAGCAACTGGCGGTTGTCCAGCTGGCCTTCGCCGGGCAGATAAAGCCCCTGTGTGAAGCGGTGCGCCAGGGCGGGCTCGGCTGCAGCCACACCCGCGCTGTCGAGCACCTGCATTGCGGGCAGATCGGGGATGGTGGCCTGGGTGGTCTGCAGCCGGCGCTGCAGCCGCTGGGCCTCGGCGGCGTCCTGGCGGTGCCAGACGATGAGCGTGCCTTCCTGCTGAAAGAACACCGGCTGTTCGAGTGCGGCCAGCATCTCGCGCCAGCGCGTGAGGGAATATTGGCCCATGCGCACGACACCCGGTTCGGTCACGGCCGACTCGGCCAGCGGGGCCAGCATGGCAGCCGCAATGGGCGCAGCAGCATGCTCGGCCGCCGGGCCGCCGCTGTCGAAAACCTCGACCGCATGGCCCTGGCGGGCCAGTTCAACAGCCAGAAGCCGGCCCATGAGGCCGGCACCCAGAATGACAATGGAGGAAGGTTGGAGTTGCATGCGTCCTTCTGTGGGCAACAGGAGGACAAAACGGGGCTGTGCCGTTGCTGGAAACTCCCCACGCCAGCATGACCTGGATCGGGTAGCGGAGCCCAGCGCCCGCAGGCGCTGTGAGAACTTGGCGTTTCGTGGCTCCAGGGTCTTTCTCAGTCGCGCGCCACAATGGCGGGACACCCCTGTTTCGTCCGTAAGCTGAAATTACAGCATATCCCTCTGTGCAGCGGATTGACCTGGCGCATAGGCCATAATCCTAAAAACGGCAGTTGACCGCTTTGTATCCCTTGCCAGGCCGCATGAAATCAAGCGTTGACGGCTTCGATGACGTTCACCTTGTGGGTGAGAGCGCTATGCACCTGCCAGCACCGCGCTCGGCGCGC